>RFIK01000095.1 GCA_003695605.1 Chlorobiota bacterium | reverse complement strand
GTGTTGTCGAATGTGTACGGTAGTCCCTGCTTCGGCTGAAGTCGGTAGAGTGCACCCTGCTGGTTCCGCACTGATTGCTGCTGGGAGCGCTTCGACGGCGCTTGAGCACAGAGGTGAACTGTCAGGAGCAACGCGCAAAGGCTGCCGACGGAAACTCTACGCATGGTCTGCCTACGGTTCGTGAGTATGGTCAGTCGCAAATTACGCCATACTTTCCGCCACCGCACGGCTGCGCTTTTGATGGCGCTGGCGTTCGTTGGTGTTCAGAATCCGTTTGCGAATACGGAGCGAGAGCGGAGTAACTTCGAGCAGCTCGTCGTCACTCAAGAATTCCAGGTACTGCTCCAATGTCATCGCACGCGGTGGAGCAAGACGCACAAGCCCTTCAGAGCCACTCGAGCGCATGTTGGTCAGATGTTTCGCTTTGCAGGGGTTGACGACCAGGTCGCCTTCTCGGGCGTGCTCGCCGATGACCATACCTTCATAGACGCGTTCGCCCGGCGAAATGAACAGCACCCCGCGCTCCTGGATGCTTTCGAGCGCGTAAGCTGTAGCAATACCATCTTCGAGCGCAACAAGGCTTCCGCGCGTGCGGCGTGCGATGTCTCCGCGGTACGGCTCGTAGCCCGCGAATGTGTGGTGCAGAACGCCTTCTCCACGCGTGAGCGTCATAAACTCAGTACGGAAGCCAAGCAAGCCACGCGCCGGAACGCTGAACTCCAAGCGGACAGCATCACCGATCGGCAGCATGGCGAGCATCTCTCCGCGCCGACGTCCGAGCGATTCGATAACGCTACCGCTAAACTCTGCCGGCACGTCAATAACCACATGCTCGATCGGCTCAAGCAGTTTACCCTCAGCATCGCGCTGGAAGAGGATCTCCGGCTGCGAGACGGCAAGCTCGTACCCTTCACGGCGCATCGTTTCGATGAGCACTGCCATTTGGAGCTCCCCGCGCCCGAGCACACGGAATACATCCGGTTGATCGGTTTCCTCGATGCGGAGCGAGACATTTGTCCGAAGCTCGCGCCAGAGCCGATCGCGTAGCTTCGGCGTCGTAACGAACTTCCCTTCCTTCCCCGCCAGCGGTGAGGTGTTCACCATGAACTGCATCGCAACGGTTGGCTCCTCGACCACCACTGGCGGCAGCGGCTCCGGTCGCTCTGCTGCTGCGATGGTATCACCAATGCGAACGGTTTCGATTCCTGCCAGACAGATGATGTCGCCTGCTTCTGCATGCTCGATCTCGACGCGCTCCAGCCCGCGGAATGCCATCAGCTTCGTTATCCGCAGTGGCATGCTCCCACCGTAGGTCGAGAGCAGTACTGCTTGATCACCGACGCGGATGCGTCCGCGGTGGATGCGGCCAATAGCAAGACGCCCGACGTAGTCGTTCCAATCAAGTGCCGAGACGATCATTTGGAATGGCTCGTCTGGCTGGTAGGCTGGCGGCGGTATGTGTTCGAGGATCGCTTCGAAGAGCGGAACCAAATTTGCGCCTGGCTCATCGAGTCGCCACGAGGCGACGCCATCGCGCCCGACAGCGTAGAGGACTGGCATATCGAGCGCTTCCAATCCTGCACCAAGGGCGAGAAATAGCTCGTGCACCTGATCGAGCACGTCGCGTGGTCGCGCATCGCTGCGATCAATCTTGTTGATGACGATAATTGCTGGCAGTTGCCGCTCGATTGCCTTGCGCACAACGAATTTCGTCTGTGGGAGCGGCCCTTCGGCAGCATCAACCAAGACGAGAACACCGTCAACCATCGAGAGTGCGCGCTCGACTTCGCCGCCGAAATCGGCGTGGCCCGGCGTGTCCACGATGTTGATCGTGACGCCATTCCACTCGACTGCGGTATTTTTCGCCATGATGGTAATGCCCTTTTCGCGCTCGAGCGCATTGGAGTCGAGCATGCGCTCGGCAAGAACCTGTCCATCGCGGAAGAGTCCTGCTTGGCGCAAGATTTGGTCCACGAGCGTTGTCTTGCCGTGGTCAACGTGTGCGATGATGGCAACGTTGCGGATGTCCGAACGAACCTGCATCATTCGAAAGCCTGTGGTGAACAAGGGCGCTATGACGAATGTTCCACTCCGAGAGTGCGTCGCTCGATGAAGGAAGATTCTCCGCTCCAGATGCCAGTCCAATACCTCAAGGGCGTTGGTCCTCGACGCGCCGAGGTGTTGGCGGCTGCTGGTGTGCGGACCATCGGGGACTTGCTCTACTACGTGCCGCGTGCGTACATCGAGCGGACTGCGCAGCGTTCGCTTCGCTCGATCGCCGAGCCGATGCTGATGCCGATGCTCTTTGCTCGCGAGCGCGAGACTGTCAGCGTTCTCCGCAGAGAAGTGAGCATCATCGTCACCATTGAGCGCATCGTCGAAAAGCGCTTCCGATCGCAGCGGACACTGCTCGAAGCAATCATTCGCGATGATACCGGTGCGTATGGTGCGCTACACTTCTGGAATGGGCACCAGTACTACCGTCGCGTGCTGAGTGTCGGGAAGCGGTACATCATCACTGGTGTTCCTGAGCTTGATCGTCTGCGCCGAGTGACATTTACGCATCCACAACTCGAACCAGTCGAGGAGGATGACGATGCAACACTTGCCCAGGGGATTCTTCCGCTCTACCGACTGACCGAGCCGATGCGATCGCGCGGCATCACCCATAGCGCGCTGCGGCGGCTTGTTCGCACAGCACTCGAGAGCGTCCACTCGGTCATTGCTGATCCCCTGCCGCTGTCGCTCCGCCAGGAGCGTATGCTGCCTCCCCTGCAGGAAACACTCGACCATCTGCACTTCCCGACCAGCCACCAGGCGCTCGAACGCGCCCAGCAGCGCATGAAGTACCAAGAAATTTTCGTTTTCGAGTTATTGCTCGCGGTCGGACGTGCGCGCAAGCGCAGGAGCCCGGCGCCTGTGATCGCAGCAGCAAGTCCACGCTGGGAGCAGCTCTGCCGCACGCTCCCGTTCTCCCTTACCGGCGCGCAGCGGCGCGCCATCGAAGCAATCACCGCTGACCTGGCAAGCGGCCGTCCGATGCAACGCCTCCTGCAGGGCGATGTCGGCGCGGGGAAAACGCTTGTGGCGCTCGCTGCAATGCTCGCAACTGCTGATGCAGGGTACCAATCACTGCTGGCTGTTCCCACTGAAGTGCTCGCTGAGCAGCATTGGCGGACGATTCGGCGATTGACGAGCACGCTCGATCTCGAAGTCGTCAAGCTCGTCGGCAGCCAATCGCAAGCCGAGCGGCGTGCAATTGCTTCTACCATCGCTCGTGGCCACGCGCAGATTGTCGTCGGCACGCACGCGCTCTTTGCGGAATCAGCTACAGGAGACGAGCAACGGTATCACCGCGTCGGGTTGGTCGTCATTGACGAGCAGCACCGCTTCGGCGTCGTTCAGCGAGCGCGGCTCGAACTGCTTGCCAGCGCCTCGCATCCAGAGCCACTCCAGCCGCACGTGCTCGTGATGAGTGCAACGCCGATTCCACGCACGCTGACGATGACGCTCTACGGCGACCTCGACGTCACAACGCTCGATGAACTCCCCGCTGGACGCCAGCCTGTCCGAACGCTCGTGCTGGGGCACGACCAACTCGACCGCGCCTACGAGATCATCCGTGCCGAAGTTCGCGCTCGCCGGCAAGCGTTCATCGTCTATCCCCTCGTCGAGGAATCCGAGCACGTCCAGCTCAAAGCAGCGCGCGCGGAGTTTGAGCGACTTGCGCGCGAGCAGTTCCCCACTGAGCGTGTGGCACTCGTCCACGGCCAGATGAGCTGGAACGAAAAAGAACACGTCATGGAGCGCTTCGCCGGCGGGGACTACGATATTCTCGTCGCAACGACCGTCATCGAAGTCGGCATTGACGTCCCGAACGCCACGGTGATGCTCATCGAGCATGCCGAACGCTTTGGGCTTGCCCAACTCCACCAGCTTCGAGGGCGCGTCGGACGTGGTACTGCGCCTGCGACGTGTTTGCTCATCACTGAGCCTGCAATTGCTCAGATGGTCCATAGCTCGCCGCGCGACGACGAGCCGCCAGCAGTCGTCCGCCTCCGGACGATGGCGCAAACCACCAACGGTTTTTTGATTGCCGAAGCGGATATGCGCCTGCGTGGACCGGGCGATATGCTCGGCACTCGCCAAGCCGGGATGCCGGAATTTCGCTTTGTGGATTTAGCAAGTGATGCCGATATCATCGCCCAAGCACGCCAGGACGCAGGTGCGCTGCTCCAGCGCGATCCACATTTGCGCCGCCCCGAGCATGCGCTGCTCCGTCAGCACCTGCTGAACTATGCGAACGAGTACACCCACTTTTCAACCGCGTAGAAGCGATGCTCCATTTGGAAACAATTGCCGCCGGTCCAGTTGCAACGAACGCATATCTGGTCGCCGATCTGCGTGTAAAGCGTGCGGTGCTCATTGATGCACCGATGGATTCAGCGCTCTGGTATCGGAGACGCCTTGCGGAGGCCGGCATTACAGCGCAGGCGCTCTGGCTGACCCACACGCATTGGGACCATACAGCCGATGCAGCGGCACTTGCGGCGTCTCTTGGTGTCCCTGTACTCGTCCACCCGCTCGATGCGTACCGACTCCGTGATCCGAACGCACACACGGTCTTCCCGCTCCCGCTGCAGCTCGAAGCTGTTGATGTCGGCGGCTATGTGCACCATGGTGATGTGCTCGAGCTTGGCGCTCTCCGCTTCGAGGTACGCCATGTGCCCGGTCACACGGAAGGGAGTGTCGTGTTCATCGAGCATAGCGCGCAGGTAGTCTTTTGCGGCGACACCCTCTTTGCAGGGAGCATCGGGCGGACCGATCTTCCCGGCGGTGATTACGATCAGCTCATCGCCTCGATTCGTCGCGAACTCCTCTCGCTGCCCGATGACTACGTCTGCTACCCTGGCCACTTAGAGGCAACAACAATCGGGCAGGAACGCCGCTCGAATCCTTTTCTGCAGGACCAATCGCTCTTCCACACGTAGAGGGTTGTGCGCGTGATGACTAAGTTTTCATTGTGTTGTCATTGCCAGCTTAGGATTTGCCTGGTAAGTTTGCTATTGAGCGTAGTGCTCATCGCTAGTGGGTGCTATTCGCTTACGGGTGGCAGCGTGCCGCCGCATTTGAAGACTATCGCGATTGCGACAGTCGCCGACCGCAGCAGCTTTGGGCAACCTATCTGGCGAGAAGTCGCCACACAGCTGCTCATCGAGCGCTTTCGCAACGATAACACGCTGCAACTTGTCGATCGCGATGGCGATGCTGAGCTTCGTGCTGCAATCACAAGCATCGCGGAAGAGCCTGTAACGCTGCGGCCAGGCGAAATCGAACGCGAGCGGAAACTGCGCGTTAGTCTGGAGGTTGAGTACTTCGACGCCGTCAAAGGTCGCACAATTTTCCGCCGCACGTTCACCAGCGAACAGTTCTTCCCGATTGCACAGGCAGCCACCGCCCGCGACCAAGCGATTCGCACCGCGCTCGAACAAATCGCCGCCGATGTGCTCTTGGCGGTCGTCAGCGATTGGTAAACTTTCCCACAGACATCCATGCTTCTGCTCGAAGACATTGCCGACGTGGTCGTCGCAGTCTACGTAGCTTCGCTCGTTGTGCTCTTTGCGTTTGGGGTCCATAGCTTGGTGATGCTCTACTACTACCGCCGCACTGCATCGCAGTCACCAACACCGCCGGTAGAGATGCTCGATCCGCTGCCGGTTGTGACGGTGCAGCTACCGATCTACAATGAAGTGTACGTCGTCGAACGCTTGCTCGATGCAGTCACCCAGCTGGACTACCCACGCACCAAGCTCGAAATCCAGGTGCTCGACGACTCGACCGACGAAACGCAGCACATCGCACAGCGCCGCGTCGAGTACTATCGCCAGCAAGGGTTCGACATTACCTACATCCACCGCACCGAGCGCACTGGCTATAAGGCGGGAGCACTGCGTCACGGCTTAGCCATGGCACGCGGGGAATTCATCGCAATCTTCGACGCAGATTTTGTTCCGAAGCCTGATTTTCTCACGCGGACGCTTCCGTTCTTTGCCGATCCACGAGTCGGAATGGTGCAAACACGCTGGGAGCATCTCAACGAAAACTACTCACTGCTGACGCAAGCGCAGGCACTTGCGCTCGACGGGCATTTTGTTATCGAACAGCAAGTACGTTACAAAGCAGGCTTTTTCATCAACTTCAACGGCACTGCCGGCATCTGGCGTCGCACGTGTATCGAAGATGCTGGCAACTGGCACAGCGACACGCTCGCAGAAGACCTCGACCTGAGCTATCGGGCGCAACTCCGGGGCTGGCGCTTTGTGTTCTTAGCCGATGTGACCTCGCCGGCAGAACTCCCTGCAGATATCAACGCACTCAAATCGCAGCAATTCCGATGGACCAAAGGGGCTGTCGAAGTTGCCAAAAAGCTTCTGCCGGCAATATGGCGCGCGCCACTGCCACTGCGCGTCAAACTCGAAGCAACGGTCCATTTGACCAGCAACATCGTCTTCCCTTTCATCCTCGTTGTTGCGCTGCTCAACGTGCCGATGGTGCTTATCAAGAACCTCGTCGGCGGCTACGACGAGCTCTTCACGTTGATGTCCATCTTCGTCATTGCTTCGGTTAGCACGTTCCTGTTCTACCTCTACTCCCAACGCACCATCCACGAGGATTGGCAGCGGCGGGTGCTGCTGTTCCCGCTCTTTATGGCAGGGAGTATGGGGCTTGCCATCAACAACACGAAAGCGGTCTTCGAAGCGCTCATCGGCAAACGCTCAGAGTTCACGCGCACACCGAAGTACCGCATTCTCTCGACAACCGATGACTGGCGGACGCGCAAGTACGCGCGCACACGCCTTCGCGGTTCGGTGGTGCTGGAGCTACTCGGTGGCGTCTACTTTCTGGCGAGCATTGGCATTTCGCTCTCGTATGGGGAGCTGGCGGCAATTCCCTTTCAGCTACTGTTTCTCCTCGGCTTCGGAGGAATTGGGTGGCTCTCGCTTGCCCACTGGCTGGAAGCCCGACGCCTTACTCCAACAGGCGCAGCAGCGCCTCGTGCAGCTCTGGCAACACTGGGGCAGACGACAAAGTAATCGCACTGGCGAGAACGTCCCGCTCGGCAAACGAGACGGCCATCGCTTCGATGCCGGGGAGCCCCGCAAGAAGACGCACAAGCTCCGTACGCTGCGATTGTACCACCCATCGCGCCCACACCCGAACGTACTGGCACTGCTGCGCTGCAGCGTGTTGCGTGTAGCTTGATAGCGCTTGAGGTTCACCCACAATGGAGGCAATTCCTCCAAACTCGCTTGCTGCTATGAGTTTGTTGCTCGATGCAAGCGACGGTAGCTGAGCCTTCTTCTCGCTCGGCAGTATGACATAGTCGAGCGCATCACCCATGACAACGAAGGGAGAACTCTCATCCTCCTGAGCATCAATTTGCGTTCCTCCGCCGCCGGGAGCATCGAGCGCAGTTATGCGGAGCGTGCACATCGCCGCACGAAGCGGCGCAATCATCGTGGGGAAAAGCAGCTTCAGTCCAGCGCGGGCAAGCCGCTCGGCATCGTCGTAGTGGAGGTGATGAATGCGCCGAGCAGAGGGAATCTCCATCGGATCAGCAGTGAAAATTCCGGATACCGGTGTATAGATCACCAGTTCGCGTGCGTGGATCTGCCGAGCGAGCAAAGCTGCTGTCAGCGTCGAGCTCTCTTTCCCCATCGTCGTTGTCTCTCCTTCGAGTGTCGCACCGACGAAGCCTTCGGTGAGGATGTAGTCTGCACGATCGAACGCTGGCAGCAGTCGCTGCCGGACACGCTCAGCGATGGCATCCTCCAGCGGTGCGGCATTGCCGTAGGCAGCATCAGTCACGATGAGCTCAGCAGCTGGAAGCGTTGCAACCGAGAGCCCGCGCTGCGCCAGCACGTGGCCGAGCAAGCCGAGCGCAAGCCGTTCGCCGATACTCACAATGCGATCGAGTGTGCGTGGGGTCAGTTCACCGGTGAGCGCCACACCGTGCAGCAGTCGCTCGGTCCGCTGCTCCAGCTCCCGAGCGAGCATCGCAAGGAGCTGGCACGCTGCCGAGTTGCCGAGCAGCACAGCAGTGAGCTCCTCGTGGTGCCGCACAATACGACCGAGCACCTCGAGCGCCTCCGGTAGCCGGCGTTGTTCGGCAAGACGCGCGGCCTGTTCGAGCTGCCGCGTCACCATCGGCAACGCAGATACGACCACTACCGCCGGAGGCGGGTGATGAGCGGCCAGGCGCTCGGCCATACGCTCGAAATCTTCCGCGGTGCGAAGAGTCGAACCACCGATTTTGATGACATTCATCGCAGTTCGCTCCGTAGTGATCGTACGGTGCGGCTCTCGAACGGGAACCAGCCTCTGAGCCAAGCAACAAGGATATACGCAACCACACCTGCGCCAAGTACACCAACACCCATTGCAATTGCTTCCGGCGGGCGCACGGCAAAGAGCCACACCCAAAGTGCTATAGCTACCAGTGCCGGCATCGGGTAGAGCACCATGCGAAACGGAAACCGTGCGTGCGGGTTGCGTCGGTGATAGAGCAGCAAGCCGACTGCTTGCCCGATAAACTGAACGAGGATGCGGAGCGTGAGGATACTTGCCACAACTATGCGCAGCCCATCGAACAGGAGCACCAGGACGACGGAAATGCCGCCAATTGCCAGCAGCGCCACGTGCGGGAAATTCTTCGTCGGATGGAGACGCGCGAAAAAGCGGATGAAGTTTCCATCGCGAGCTGCTGCGTATGGAATGCGCGAGTACCCCAGCACAACCGAATAGAGCGAGCTGAGCGCAACGATAAGCACCAATACTGTTGCAATCACCGCTGCACCATGTCCCCAAACCCGCTCGATCGCCATGCTGACGATGAATTGATCCGGCCGCGCTTCTCTCCAGCCGACAAGGCTCTCGACCGAAAGCTGCATTGCTACGTAGAGTGACGTCACAATCGCAATCGAAGCGAACATACTCCGCGGGATGGTTTTCTCCGGCTCGACGACCTCCGCGCCCAGATGGCAGACGTTGTAGTACCCCAAAATCGCATAGACACTGCTCTGCATTGCCTCACCCAACCCATCCGGGTGCCCGATCGCTCGAGGGATGTCACCGAGAAACGACCAATCACCGCCAACGACACCTGCAACGATGACCCACACGAGTGTGCCGATGACTACAACTCCCAGCCCCAGTGAAATTCTGCCAATCGTTTCGATCCGCCGATAGAGCGCTGCGACGATGAGCACAATTACTGCAGCAGCGACAGCTTTCCGTTCCCACCCTGCCGACAGCGTGGCAAGGTACTGCACGTAGTTGGTAAAGCCAATCGCGCCGGAAGCGACAACGAACGACGATTGGAACACCGTCTGCCAGATGAACAGAAACGCCATCACACGACCCCATCGCTCTGTGCCATAGAGCACACGCAGGAATGCATAACTACCGCCTGCTTCTGGGAATGCAGCGCCAAGCTCTGCCCATACCATTGCATCCGCATAGGCCAACAGCGCACCGACAATCCACGCTAAGACTGCATGTGGCCCGCCCATTGCCGCCATCACCGACGACATGACGATGAACGGCCCGATGCCGACCATGTCAATGACATTGAGCGCCGTGGCGTGCGCCACCGTCAGCCGCCGCTGCAATTCCATCAGCTCTGGCTCCACACGAAGGGGAACAGCCACCACGCAACGACGCTAACCATGAGCATGTAGAGCAGCATGATGCCAAGCTCTGGTGCGATCGCCCCAAGACCACCGCCGGCAAGTGCCGTCGCAACCGACTCCACACCGAGGAACAAAATCGGCAGCACAATCGGGAACGCAATTGCCGCGAACACCCAACCGCGCATCTGCGTCGCTGCAACGATCGCTGCCAGCAGCGAGGTTGCGCCACCGATTGCAGCGCAGCCGGCGAGCATCGCAACAGCAACTTGTACTGCGAAGGGAATCAGCCCTACCAGCGTCATCAGGAGCCACTGACTCAAACCGATTGCCATAACCCAGACGACTGCGCTTGCGAGCTTGCCCCAATAGACCGCATCGCTCGGGGCTGTGTGCATCAGGTAAAGCAGCGTCCCGCGATCCTGCTCGATTGTGTAGGAGCGGGCAACAGTCATCATCGCAGCAAAATAGAGAACCACCCACACTAACCCAGCGCGAACGTCCGCATCGAGTGCTACGGGCGGGAATGCAAAGAGCACAACGAGCACCGCCCCGGCAACAAAGTACGCTTCCGCCGCCACCCATTGGCGATTGCGGCGGAGACTGAGCACTTCTTTGCGGAGGATTGCCCAGAGGGCACCATGCCAAGCGAACATGATGCCAAATTACCATGCAATCAATATTCATCGAAACAAAAAAGTTCGTAGGTTCGCATACGGCAGTGCCACCAGGTATGAAAACTCCCCCTGGATACGCGGTGCAACAAATCCACTCTGTTCTCCAGCGATGGAATAGTAACGCACAAAGCAGAACCCATCATGAGCATCTCCACCGGAATCAGGAATCTCGCAATTCCAAGTTTGACTGTGGAGTCCACAATGCCCCCACTCGCACGCAGAGAGAACTGTCGGGTGACGCTGCACCACTGCATGGCACGATACATCGTTGCGAGTCCTTATTGGTTTGCAATGTCAATCGCCACCTATCAGATTGGCCCTCGCAGGAAACTGGTATCTACCGGCAAAGTAGATCTCCACAATTGGATGCTCACTATGAGAAGAGCCATCACCCTCTTTCCTAACCACGTCACTGGGAAGAGGTTCTGACTAAATGGCTTCCCAATTATCACGTTCTCTTCTCCGGGCATCCAACATTCATGCGTGGAGTGATTGACCACACACTCATTGACTGGTATACTACACACTGAGAAGCGATGGTGGAGACGATGTATCCTCGATCTGTAACTCTTCACCCACTTTTCCCCACCGATGTATCACTCCTTTGAGAATAGTGGATGCTCT
>RFIK01000094.1 GCA_003695605.1 Chlorobiota bacterium | reverse complement strand
GTAGGTCGCCAACACGTAAAAACTACTGTCCGCGTAATGCTCCTCAACATCTACCATCGCGTAATTGTCCCCATCGGTCCACTGATTCTGAACCTCGATTCGATAATAACCAGTGACCCTCCCCCAACCATTGAGACGAGCAACAAACGATAGTCCCGACCTCCAGGAACGACCCAACAGATACCATCCACCCCACCGCGACCGCTTGATGCGATAGTACATGTAGTCCTGTGCCAACGACCGTGCCCCCGCCAGTACCTGATTAACCGGATACTGCTCCCATTCCACCGTACCGTCCTCCCACACCTTCGACAACACAAACCGATTCCCCCGCATGGCCGCATCAATCACATACCCATCCTCGACAAAGTACTCAAGCTCTCGGAGATTACCAGAGACTCTGACACCCACAAAATCAAGATCGGCTCTCGGCAAACGAATCGCTCGGATATCCAAGCAGCCGCCATGCGATGTCACATCGCGTCATACTCCTGGTGTCCGCAGAGTACGCTCGATACGTTCGCTGGTGCGCGCTAATAGCTGTAAAACCCGCGTCCCGTCTTGCGTCCCAATAGTCCAGCAGCCACCATGCGGCGCAGCAATGGGCAGGGACGGTACTTGTCGTCACCCAAGCCTTCGTGGAGGACTTCCATGATCGCCAAGCAGACGTCCAACCCGATGAAATCGGCAAGCTGCAGTGGCCCCATTGGGTGATTCATTCCGAGCTTCATGACCGTGTCAATGTCTTCGGCTGAGGCAACACCCTCCATCAAGCAGTAAATCGCTTCGTTGATCATCGGCATCAGGATGCGGTTCGAAACGAAGCCGGGGTAGTCCTGCACTGTCACTGGTGTCTTGCCGAGCGCTTGTGCCAGCGCAAAGGTGGTCGCGTACGTTTCGTCACTGGTGGATTGGCCGCGTACGATTTCGCAGAGCTTCATCACCGGCACGGGGTTGAAAAAGTGCATGCCAATGACACGATCGGCACGGGTGGTCGTTGCAGCAATTGCAGTGATCGAAATCGAAGATGTGTTCGATGCCAGGATGCAGTGTGGCGGTGCAGCTTGATCGAGCGTTTGAAAGATCGCGCGCTTGATGTCGAAATTCTCGCTTGCTGCTTCGATGGCAATATCTGCATCGCGTGCTGCTGCGGGAAGATCGGTCGTCTGCGTAATTCGCGCAAGGATGTTCGGAATGTCGCTGTCGGCGATGGTGCCTTTCTTTGCTTGCCGTGCAAGATTGCTCTCGATCGTCTGCAGTGCCACACTGAGGCGATCTGCGCTGACATCCACAAGGCGGATGGAGTAGCCACACTGCGCTGCGACGTGGGCAATGCCGTTGCCCATCGTTCCAGCGCCAACGACGAGAATTGTCCGAATCTCTGGCATTATCGAGCTGGAGTTGGTGAAACATGCATCGAGGAACGTTTCCGATTTGCTGCAAGATACTGTGCCATCCTAATCGCTTCGAGGAGGCTCTGATAGTCAGCCCGACACTGTCCTGCAATGTCATACGCGGTGCCGTGATCGGGCGACGTTCGCACAAACGGCAGTCCAGCGGTAACGTTGACACCGCGTCCGCGGGCGATCATCTTCAGCGGGATGAGGCCTTGGTCGTGGTACTGTGCGACGACTCCGCTGTAGCGCTGCCAGTGACCGCGCGCGAAAAAGCTATCAGCGGGAAACGGTCCTTCTACCCTGATGCCGCGCTCTTGGAGGTGTTCAATCGCTGGGGCGATGACGGCGTCCTCCTCATACCCGAGCAATCTGTGCTCTCCAGCGTGAGGATTTAGCCCAAGCACAGCAATCGTCGGAGTATCAATCGCAAAGTCCACTCTCAGCGCATGGTGAAAGCGCTCGATGGTTTCGATCTCACGTTCGAGCGTGATCAGCTCAGCGACGCGAGCAAGCGGTTCGTGGATCGTCACCAGTGCTACGCGAAGCTCGCTGCATGCCAGTATCATGAGCGGATCTGCTCCGGCAACGCTACCAAAAAATTCCGTCTGTCCAGGAAAGGGAAAGCCCGCTGCGTGCAGTGCGTGCTTCGAAACAGGAAGCGTTACCACTGCATCACATTCGCCAGAAACAACTGCACGGGCTGCGCACTCGAGCGCTGCTATGGCGATCGTGCCCGATTGGCGCGTCGGTGTCCCAAGCTGGAGCTCGTCGGCACTGCCTTCGATTGGAAGGAGCGGAAGAGTCGATCCTCCCAGACGGACTTCGTTCTCTCCGACGTGCACTGGCTCGATACAACCAGCGTGCACGAGCACATCAGCGTAGGCTCGCACAAGAGCTGGAGGGGCGCAGAGTGTAAGCTCGGCACTGTCGAACGCAAGCTGTGCATCGTTCACGGCACGAAGCAACAGCTCAAGCCCGATACCGTTTGGGTCGCCGCACGTGATGATGATGCGCATTGCCAATCAGTGCATCCGTTCAAGTAGTCGCTCACGACGATGGAAATTCAGAATCAAACCGAGCGTCGCCATGTTCGCGACGAGTGCTGTCCCCCCCGCACTCAGGAATGGTAACGGAATGCCCATGACGGGCACAAGACCAACCGTCATCCCGATGTTGACAAACACATGGTAGAGCATCATCACCGCAAAACCAAACGTCAGCACCGAGGCAACTGGGTCGCGGGCCGCGCGGTAGATCCGCTCCAACCGAACAAGCAAAAAGCCGTAGAGCCCAAGGACAATCGCTGCACCAACAAACCCGAACTCTTCCGCCGGCACACAGAAGATAAAATCCGTCCACTGCTCAGGGATGTAACGGAGCTGCGTCTGTGTACCGTGCAGATACCCTTTGCCGGTGATGCCGCCACTGCCAATTGCAATCAGCGACTGGAGGACGTGGTAGCCTTCCTCCTTCGGGTACTTTTCCGGCTCGAAGAACGTGCGGATGCGCCCACGCTGGTACTCCGGAAGATGCTCGAACGTAACGCTGCTGGCGTAGCTGGTCACTGCAACCAGGACAAGCGTCGCTACTGGAGCCCACCACCGACGCTCGATCGCGAAGGAAATTCCCGCAGCCACAAGTGCAACAGCACCGAGCGCAAGGTAGGTATCGTACATTACTGCATGAATTGCCGTCACGGCTGTAATCGGCACCAGCACAAGCAGAAAAATGATCAGCAGCCGAATGCCTGCCCACAGGAGCACCCCTAGAAGCATTGCAGCGTAGACAGAAGCTGTCCCCGCATCCTTCTCCAGCAAGACGAGCCCCATCGGCACGACGACAATTCCAATCACCTTGAGTATATCCCGGATGCCCCCAAACGCACGCCCTCGCTGGGCCACAAAGAAGCCAACCATCAAGAGCGTCGCCAGCTTCCCGAATTCCGAGGGTTGGAACTGAAAACCGCCAAGAGCAATCCAGCAGCGTTGCCCGTGAATTTTCACCCCGATTCCTGGGATGAGCACAGCAACAAGCAATACCACTGCAAGACCGTAAAGCAACGGAGTGCTTGCTCGGATAATGTGTGTCGGTGCAAAGAACGCCACCAGAAACAGAACGCTTCCGACAACCGCAAAGACAAGCTGCTTGGTAAAG
Source organism: Chlorobiota bacterium (assembly GCA_003695605.1). Taxonomy (GTDB): domain Bacteria; phylum Bacteroidota; class Ignavibacteria; order Kapaibacteriales; family NICIL-2; genus NICIL-2. The sequence goes on along the minus strand of RFIK01000094.1, from coordinate 713 downwards.
TACCCTGCCATTGGCGTCTGGTAGGTGGCGCTGTAGATCGAAATCAAGCCGATTCCAACCAGTGCCAGCATCGCCATGATGCTTGGCAGGTCATAGGCTTCTAATCTTGTTGTGCCGAGCGGCTCACGCCCTTCGTAGTGCTCTACGTAGGTGCTCATTCGAAGTACGCCAGGTGGTTACCAGTAAGACGGATGTACGCCTCGTGGTAGCGCAGTGCTGTTTGCTCGATGATCGCTGGCGAAAGTGGCGGAGGAGGTGGCATGTGGTCCCAGCCAGTACTATCGAGCCAATCGCGGAGGATTTGTTTGTCGAATTCGATTTGGGGTTTGCCTGGCTGGTATCCCTCCGCCAACCAGTACCGAGAGGAGTCAGGCGTCAGGATTTCGTCAATCAAGAGCACTGCACCATTGGGCGTTGTTCCGAACTCAAATTTCGTATCTGCCAGAATCAACCCTCGCTCGAGCGCATACTCATGCGCGTAGCGGTAGAGCTCTAACGAATAGCTGCGCAATTGCTCGGCACGTTCCTGACCGAGACGGTCAGCCATCCCCTCGAAAGTGATGTTCTCATCGTGCCCGCGATCGGCTTTCGTTGCTGGCGTAAACAGTGGCTCTGGGAGTCGCTCTGATTGCCGCAGGCCCGTCGGGAGAGGAATACCCGCCACTGTTCCATGCTGTGAATATTCCCGCCACGCAGAGCCTGCTAAATAGCCG
>RFIK01000093.1 GCA_003695605.1 Chlorobiota bacterium | reverse complement strand
GAACTTCTGTTCCCTGACGATCCACGCCATCTTGACCCGCGCTGGAAGGCACTTGGTGATACCGGCACCATCACCGTTTGCATCCACGTTACAGACTCAGTCGGAGTGGAGCATTTCACTGCGCCTGTGTGCGTCGAACGTCGCGTCTTTGCGTACCAACTGCCGATCCCGCTTGCACCAGTGCTGAGCGATACGTTCAGAGTTACGCGGCGGACACGAACCACTGTGTACTTCCACTGGATGCCGGTTCTCCCGGTGCGACCGGGGACGTGCTATATCATGCGGTGCTTTGCATTGCCTGATTCGCTCACTATTGCCGAGGCGGTGCGAGTACAGTCACCGCTGGTGGAGCGCCGCGTTTGCAACGCAACGACGCTCCAGTGGCACCCACACCACTTGCCCGAGGGGAGGTATGTCTGGACGATTCGCGCTGTTGATGAGCAGAGCGAGTTGCCACTTGCTACCAGCGATGGCTATAGCCTGCCTGCAGTATTCACGGTCGCTCCGCCGAGCCGAGCACCACGGCCAGTTCATCACCACCATCGGCGGAAGCAATGAATCACGCAGACATTGCGCGGCAACAGTATCGCAGTGGGTTTATCCTTGTTCTGCCATGGGTTATTACCGTTGTGGCGTTCTGGCTTTATCCGATTGCATCGGCGCTCCTTTTGAGCGTGAGCGATTATTCCACGCTGACAGGAGAGCAGCGGTGGGTTGGGCTTGCAAATTTCCGTGCACTTGTCCACGACACACTTTTTTGGAAAGCGCTGGCAAATACGCTCATCTTCACACTCGGGACAGTTCCGATAACGACTGTGCTTGCCCTCGCGCTGGCGCTGCTCCTTGATCGAATAGCCGATCGCCGCATCGGGTCGGTCCTCCGCGCAGTGTATTTTCTCCCCACGGTGACTTCGCTTGTCGTCGTTGCGTTGGTGTTCAGCAACCTCTACGCACGTGATGGTTACCTGAACGTCGTGCTCGCGTGGCTTGGATTGCCGCATCCGGAGCGTGGGTGGCTATTGGAGCCGACAACAGCGCTTCCGGCAATCATGGCGATGGATGTGTGGATGGCAACAGGCTACTACATGGTCATTGTCCTTGCTGGACTGCAGACGATACCGCGCCAGCTCTACGATGCGGCTGCGCTTAGCGGAGCAAGCCCATGGCAGCAGTTGCGGTGGATTACGCTGCCATTGCTCCGGCCGACGTTGACGTTCATTGTTGTGATGAACACGATCAAATCCTTCCAGGTGTTTGTGGAGGTGTACGTGATGACACGCGGCGGCCCGCTCGAAGGCACAACAACAACGTTGGTCTATGAGCTCTACCGCAACGCCTTCGAGCGGAGCGATGGGATGGGATACGCTTCAGCAATCGCTGTCGTGGTTGTCCTCCTCATTGCTGGCGCATCGTGGTTGCAGGTACGCTTTCTCCGTCAGGGACGTCGAACGATGAACGTGGCAGTATGATGGAGAGGGTGCTACCATCGAGTCGTGCTGCGCTGGTGGAGGGTGTTGTAACCGCAGTGCAGAAAGCGCTGGCGCAGCGGCGGATTCAGCTCGTTGCGATTGCTGGCGAAAGTGGATACGGAAAGACGACCCTACTCGAGTGCTGCCGCGCACGGCTTGCCACGGTTGCGCGCACAGCGCTTGTCGAGTGCCCTGCGCCGATAGGTCAACAATCGGTGCCGCTGGTGCAGCCGCTCTATCCGTTCCTCAAAGGAATCGAGCAGGTACTGACCGATCCGCAGGAGAAAGCCAAACGGCGCTTGATTATGAACATCGGGCTTTCAGTACTGGGGATGATTCCACTGGTCGGCTCAATTTTCGATGTGACCAAAGAAGTATTGCGCGATATGCGCGAGTACCGACGCGATGCAGGGCAGCAGCCAGCGAGCCAGGCTGAGCACATTGTGCACGCGCTCGAGGAGCTTGCGGAAGAATCGCCACTTGTCCTCCTTTTTGATGATGCGCAGTGGCTCGATGCTGCATCGGTTGAGCTGCTTGAGCAACTTCTCCAGGCGAACCGCGACGTTCCGCTTTCAATCGTGTTCGCATACGAGCCATCGGTCACACAAGCACAGAACCGTGCACTCGAAGGCTTCCTCACTGTTGCCCGAAGCGACAAGATCGCACAAGTGGCAGTGCCACTCCTTTCACGCGGCGAACTTGGTCAGCTTGCACAGCTGCATCTGGAGAACTACCACCCCAACACGCCCTTCGATGAGTGGTTGCTCCAGCAGACGGGAGGTGTTCCTGCTGTGGCGGTCGCATACTTGCAGTACTTCCGTCAGCACTCGCCATTCAAAGCTGATGGTAGCCTCGATCGTTCCGTGCTCCGAACGGACTACCGGCCTGCGTCGCTCTATGCCATGCTCGAGGAGACGCTCGGCAGGCTCGACGAGGAGACGAAGCTTGTGCTTGCGCACTGTGCTGCCGAAGGGATGACATTTACGGTGTTTGTCGTTGCACAACTCCTCCAGCGTGATCCAATCGGGACGGTGCGCTTGTTACGCTCGCTCCAACAGCGGAGCGGTGTCATTCGCAGTCTCGGGATGCGCCGGCTCTATGGAGTAGAGACGACCGCCTATACCTTTACGCATGCGGGGTACTACCGCTACTTTGTCGAGTACCTCGAGCACGAGGAGCGCATCGAGGTGCATTCGCGGATTGCAGCAATTCTCCAGGAGAGGATGCGCTCGGCTGCTGATGAAGCGCTCGCAGAGCAACTTGCACCGATTGTCGCGGCGCACTTGGTAGAAGCGGGCAATACCGCTGCTGCCGAGCAGGTGCTCGAGCAGCTCTACCGCACAGCACTCGAGACAGGGCATTCACTCGTTGCTGCGTTTGCGCAGAAGAGCCTCAGGGAGAACGAACACACGGACTTTATGCTCAGTGCCGAAAGTAGGAAGGACTTTTTCGAAGAGCTCGGCGCGGTCGTCGGGTTGTGGTATGCTGGAAATCTTGCGGATGCTCGCCGTGCTGCTGAGCAGCTTGAACTTGATGGGCGCTCGCCGCTGGAGCGTGTCCTCGGTGAGCTGGTGCGTATTCGGATTGTGCTCGATTCCGGCGATGCTGAGTGTGCCCGGACGCGGCTTGCAGCACTTACAGCAGAGGAAACCGCACCGATCAGCCAGGTCCCTGAACTTGCGTCTCTTGTCGCAGCGATGCGTACCGTTGCAGACTGTGTGGATGGACGCATTGTCCATGCCTGGGAGCATGCAGTGGAGTCGGCGTTGCACGCGCGCCAGGCATCCGTGCACGTCCAGTGCGTTGCTCTTGCCAATATCGCGCTCATCCTCGGTCGCGTTGGTCATCGGCAGCAGGATATTGCTCTCCGCGCAGCAGAGCGGCTGAGCACTGCACTCAGTTTCAGCGCGATCGCTGCCGACCTTCGACTGCAGCAGTGACGCTCTCGCCGAGCAGTTAGATGTACACTTCGTCCCGACCGCGACCGCTGATGGTGATTTCCTCTTGCTCTTCGAGTCGCTTGACAATTTCGACGATGCGCTGTTGGGCGGCCTCGACGTCCTTGAGCTTGACTGGTCCCATCAGTTCGAGTTCTTCCTTGACGACCTTGGCGGCGCGCTCGGACATGTTTTTGAAAATCTTTGCACGGAGCCGCTCGTCCGCACCGCGGAGTGCAAGGACAAGATCACGCCGATCGACCTCGCGCAGAATGCGCTGAATGCCGCGGTCGTCAATCAAGAGAATGTCCTCGAAGAGGAACATCATGCGCTTGATGTCTTGTGCAAGCTGCGGGTTGGTCTGCTCGATCTGTTCCATGATCGTCTTTGCTATCGCCGGAGGAGAAAGGTTCAGGATCGAGGCAACAATCTGTGCACCGCCCGCCGTTGCCAGGTTTTGCGATAGTGTTTGCTCGGCGATTTGATCAACGACTTGCTCGATCTGCTGAACGATGGATGGCGAGACCTTTCCGAGCGTTGCAATGCGGATGATCACGTCAGTCCGGAGATCATCGGGGAAGCGCTCGAGGACTTCGGCGCTCTGGTTAGTCGGAAGGTGCGATAGCAGCAGTGCAATTGTCTGCGGATGCTCTTTTGAAAGAAAGCTTGCCAGCTGCTGGGGATCGGCTTTCTTGAGGATGTCGAAGCCGCGAACGGTCGAGAGCATCTTGACTTTCTCGATGAGTTCGCGACTCTTTTCCGGTCCGAACGTGCGCTCCAAGAGAAGTCGCGCGTACTCGACACCGCCACTGAGCATATACTCGCGGCTGACGAGCACGTTGTAGAACTCCTCGATCACTTTCGCGGTGATTTCTTTCGGGACGGCATCGAGAGCAGCGATCTCGACGCTGAGTTGTTCGATGTCCTGCTGACGAAGCCCCTGGAACACTTTCGCAGAGGTTTCAACATCGAGCGCCAATAGCAGCAACGCTGCTTTCTGGCGCGGCGTGAGCTGTTCGTACGAGAGTTGGCGCTGTTGGACGATTGCGCTCATCGGTCAATGCTCTTGGTTGATCATACTCTGGATGAGCTTGATGGCGTCAGCATTGTTTTCGTGAATGAAGCGCCGAATGCGATCTTTCATCTCTTCGATTAGGAGATCCTCTTCCGACAGGCCGCTTGCGGCTGCTGAATCGAGTTTGGCACGCACGCGTTGGCGAAGCTCATCGTAGGGTGATAGCTCCCGATGTTCTTCCAATTGTGCAACGGGCGCTGCCTCCGCCGCAGGTTCTAACGCTGGTACCGCAGGACCGTCTGGCGCAAGGTGGAGTACAGCATTCGGTACCAAAATCTCTTCGATGCGGCGTCGTAGTGGTGGCGAGAGAACCAAGCGCCGCAGCGCCCAGAGTGCTGCCAGTACTGCAAGCAGTGCAGCGATGCCGAGTACGAGATTCCCGCGCGGCAGCGAAAACGTCGGCTCTTCCTCTGGCTGATCAAGCACTGTCGTATCGAAGGGAAGATTGACAACGCTCACTTGGTCGTTTCGTTCGGGGTCGTAGCCAATCGCATTACGGACAATCTGCGTGAGTTTTTGAAGCTCTTCTTGGCTTCGGGGTGTGTATTGGATGACCTTCTTCCCGTCGTGATCGACAACTTTCGTGGTGCCGTTGACGAGAACCGATGCAGAAATGCGTTTGATCGTGCCGACACCGCCGACGATGCGTTCGACCGTCCGCGAGATTTCGTAGTTGGTGCGGACCTTCGTGGCATTGCTTTCGCTATTGACGGCTGGGTAGTCGAGTGAGTCTTGGGAACGGCGCGCTTCGGCGATGCGCTCTTCACTGCGGATAACCTGGCCGTCGGGGTCGTAGTTCTCGCGTGTTTGTTCGCGTTGGGTGAAGTCGAGTTCGGCGCTTACACGGACGACGCTGTTGCCTGGACCGAGGACGCCATCGAGCAATGATTGAACGCGTGAGGTTAGGTAGCTCTCGACTTTCTGCTGCTGCTCGTACTGTGTCGCGGTTAGTCCTGCAAGGGTTGAAGTCTCGCGGGGCACCTGGCTGAGAATTTGCCCGTGTTGGTCAACGATAGTGACGTCCGCTGGGCTGAGTCCTTCGACACTGCTGGCAACCAAATTTTGGATGCCTTCGATGTTGAGCTTGCTCAAGCTACGCCCGCTCTTGAGATGTAGCAGCACAGATGCTGTTGGTTTTTTCTGCTCTTGTTCGAAGAGTGCTTTCTCTGGCAGCACAATCATCACGCGCACTTTCTGCACCTCATCGAAGCTTGCGATAGTCTTCTGCAGTTCGCCTTCGAGTGCGCGTTTGTGGTTGAGTTTCTGGACAAAATCGCTCATGCCGAGATTGGTGCGATCGAAGATTTCGTAGCCGACAGTGCTACTCGATGGCAGCCCCTCGCGCGCAAGTGCTAAGCGGAGTTCGTAGACGCGCGATTCGGGGACGCGAATTGTTGCACCGCCGTCGGCAAGTTCGTAGGGGACGGCTTGCTCTTTGAGCTTTTCGACAATTGTGCCTGCATCCTTGGGGTCTAAGTCGCTGAAGAGAACGGCCATCGGCTGCGATGATGTTGATGCAACAATCGCAGCGATGATGCTGACTGCAGCGAGTACTGCTCCGATGATGGTCAGCTTTTGCGGTGTCCGCAACCGCTGCCAAAACTCTCTTGCTTGGGTGACTACTGCTGGAAGTTGCATGAGCAATTACTCGACATCAAACTTGGATACGCATTGCTTCGCGGTAGAGATCGAGCGCTTTATTGCGCAGTTCCATCAGGAGCTGGAAGCTGGTTTTTGCTTTCTCAGCGGCGATCATGACGTCGTGGAGGTCAACCGCCTCACCTTTGATGAACCGTTCGCTGAGTGTGCCGCTTTCCTTCTGCAGATCGTTGACGCTGTCGAGAAAGGTGCGGAGCGTTTCGTCGAACGTCGGTCCATTTGCCTGAGCAGGTGTAGTCTGCTGCGGAAGTGGCAGGTGCGTTGGGAATGACTGGAGTGGTGGAATCGGTGCCATGGCTTCTCTCCGAGCAGTAGTGGTCAGATGCGTTGATCTACGTGAATGCCTGTTGCAATGATCTGCGCACGTCCGTTCCGGTTGAACAGCTCGACCACGAGAGGAGCTGGTGGCGCAGGGCGATACTCGAGCTGTTCGGGTTTCCGGGCAGGTGGTGCCTGCTGGACGGAGCGTTGTGCGTGCGCGGCGGCCTGCTGATACGCAGCGAGAGCGCGGAGCTGCATTGCTTAGATCTCCAGCGAGTCACGAGCAATGTTCTTGGCTGCTGCGATCACGCCAGTGTTGGCTTCGAAGGCACGCTGCGCCGAGATCATCTCCACCATTTCGGTGACGATGTTCACGTTCGGCATTTGGACGTAGCCCTCTGCGTTCGCGTCCGGGTGCGTTGGGTCGTACACCATCCGAGGCGGTGAATTGTCGCGCGCGACGTGGGCCTTGAGGATTTGATCGTCAGGGGCACGCAGGCCGGGCGTTTCGGGATCAACGTGCGACGGTGAGCTTCGCGCCAGCGGGAGCGACAGCTGCAGTGCATCCTCGAACGTGCCACGCTGACGAGCGCGGACGACGACAACTTCGCGGCGATAGACCTGCCCCCGCTCATCGCGAGTAGTATCGGCGTTGGCAATATTCTTTGCCACGCTCGAAAGCCGCATGCGCTGGACGCTCAGACCCTGCGCACTAAATGCAAACGACGAGAAGATGTTTTCCATCGAGCGCATCCTCCGTGATGTTACTGTGGTGTACCTTTGATTGCTTGCTGGAGTCCGTTGAAGTATCGCTGCGCAAGGCGCGACACCAAACGGAAGCGGATTTGATTTTTTGCCAGCTCGCCCATTTCTCTATCCACGTTGACG
>RFIK01000092.1 GCA_003695605.1 Chlorobiota bacterium | reverse complement strand
CTGTTGTTGCTGCGCTGGTTACCTATGCAGTGCGGCTGGGGCGGAGCAGTGTGCTACGGCATTCATCGGAGCTCCGCGATGAACTTGGGCAATCAGTCCGCGGCACAGTGATATCCGCAGCTGCGACAGCAGTGGCAAACATTGTCAACCCAACCTTCTTACCCTCGCTTGCTGGGGCATTCGCTGCAGCACTGTCATTCCTTGCTCACCGCGGTGCTATCACGACGGGGGGGAAATTTCTGATGGCACTCGGCTTTGTCGGGGGGACGTTCGCGTGGCTGGCAGTTGTCGTCGGGCTGATCGTACGCAACCACACTCGGTTTTCGCTACGGCACATCATACTCTTGCGGCGGATTGGAGCTGTAGTCGTGTTCGTGTTCGCACTGGGGTTACTCTGGCACATCGCCGCCTCATAACACGAGCGTTATGGGGTATTGAGCGGCTCACACCCGCAGTGTGGCTCTCCCCATTGGCAGAAACATCTTGGCTTTGTTCCCTGTGGACACTCAATAGTACAGGAGCCAAAGAGGCAATTAGCACCACAACTTCCTCCTGCAGTACCGTGAGGTACAATCGGGGATGAATCGGGGCGCTGCAGTTTCGTGAAAAATTCTCCGATGAATTTCTTGATGGAGCCTGGCAAGCCACCGAAAATCGAGTCAATGACTGAGATCGCACGACGATACTGCACACCGGCGTTTACCGTTGCAGCGTTGAATGCTGCTCTGTATGCATCCAACAACCCCATATACGGCGAAAGGTGCTCTTCCGTTTGATACCACTGTTCAAATGCACGGAAATTTGCACGGTGCAGTGGACTTACCGTCAGTACAAGTTTCTCTGTACCCTGCTGAGCAGCGCATGCTTCGCTTGCAAGTATCACCGCGAGTGCAGTGAGCCAACGCATAGCGACCAAGACAGTATCGTCCAACGATGCCCTAGCGAAAATAGCAACTGGTCAGTTACTACGAATGAGCCCGCTGCAGGTGAGTCTCATGTCACCACTGGTTTTGCCGCTTCGACGACTGCTTTGACGCGAGCGATGACGTTTGCATGCACGGCAGGATTGAATGGACTGGGCACCAATTCATCCGGTGCTGCCAGTGCAGCAATTGCCTCGGCGGCGGCGATCTTCATTGCACTGGTAATCGCCTCGGTCCGAAGCTCGATTGCTGCTTTGAACAACCCCGGGAAGGCCAACGCATTGTTGACCGACTTTCCATCAGCAGCAAATGACGCACCGGCGGCAAGCGCCTCTTCTGGAAAGATTTCAGGAACAGGGTTCGATAACGCAAAGATGATTTGACCCCGACGGATCATCGAGGGCTCGATCAAGCCGACCTTCCCGGTCGTTGCAATGACAACGTCTGCCCGCACGGCTTCGTCGAATGAGACAATCTCGACACCAACTTTCTCTGCACGTGCGTGAGCTTCGGTATTTGGATCGCAAGCCACGACGGTAAAGCCATACTCTCGGAGCAGACGAGCAATGGCGTAGCCAGCAGCGCCAAGTCCGATCTGGGCGAAGATAAGTTTGTCGTCGCCATCGCGGCCAACTTTCTTGAGTGCGTTGATCACTGCAGCGAGCAGTACTGTCGCGGTGCCGTGCTGGTCGTCGTGCATGACTGGCTTGTTCAACCGCGCGACGAGTTCATCCTCGATGTAGAAGCAATCCGGGGTTCGAATATCCTCCAGGTGAACTCCTGCAAACCCGATGGACGTTTTCTCGACGATGCGGACAAACTCCTCTGGATCGCTCGTATCCACCAAGATTGGCATCGCCCCAAGCCCAACGAATTGGTGGTAGAGCATCGCTTTACCTTCCATCACAGGCAGCGATGCCAGGGGGCCAATGTCACCCAAGCCTAAAACCCGCGTTCCGTTGGTGAAGATCCCGATCGTGTTGCCGAGCATTGTGTAGTCGTACGCAAGCTCAGGGTTATGCTGAATCGCTTTGCTCACACGCGCAACCCCAGGAGTGTAGAGGTTCCGCAGTTCGCCGACCGTTGTTGCGGACTTGGTGCGGGTGATGGCAATCTTCCCTCCGCGATGCTGTTCGAAGACGACGTCTTTGATCTCGAGAATTTCAGCCTGGGTTCGCTCGCGGATTGCGCGCTCGATCGCACCCAAGTGTGGAGCATCATAGACAGCGACGGTGAGTTCCCGAACGATGTGGTCGTGGCCGATGAAGACTGCGCGTGTATCGCCGATAAGCCCACCTTCTTCGCCAATGACAGTGCACAAACGCCCCAGCATTCCAGGACGATGCGGATTCTTGACAACAAAGACAACGTCGTTATCCGGAAGGCGTGGGCGAAGCTCGTTATGCTGCTGACTCATGGCTGGTATGAACGTTGTGGGTGGTCGGCAAACTCCCACTCTGCTCGAGCTGGTTGCAGAGCGAATCAGGGCTGGTGCGATTGTAGCGGTATGTCGCCTCTCGAACACGCAGCATCCGAATGCCAGCAGCCTCGGCACGCTCGAAGAAATCCGCGTCGTCGGCGAAGCGGAGTGGCGCAAATCCAAGCGAAGAT
>RFIK01000091.1 GCA_003695605.1 Chlorobiota bacterium | reverse complement strand
CTGCGTGTAGTTGATCGAGGGCAAGCGGTACTCTGCTTCGACTCGATACGCGCCACCGACTGCAAGCGTTGTCTGGAGCGTGCCATTCCCAATTTGCCCATTCCCACCGCCGAGTGGACCAGTCGAGAAATTAAATGTCCGCGTCACCAACCCCGATACCCCCGAGACCGTGATGACGGTATCGTTGACGTTGGCAGAGTTCAGTGCGCGATAGACAACGTTCGTTGAGGGCAGCGGGCCGACGATCTTGTACTTGATCTGGACGGTTTGCCCGCTCGGCACGCGGAACGTCAGCGATGGCTTCGGATAGACGACGCCGCCATAGGTGCCGCCGTCGTAATCGTAGTCTGTTCGGAGAATCCGTCGTGGGTCAACGTCATCGGGGAACGATTGCTCAATTCCGCTCAAGACGGAAAAGCGCATATTCGGTCGAATCGCATAGTAGCCATACCCGCTCGCTTGGCTGCACATGTTGCAGTTGCCATCGGTGTAATAATAGAGCGTCGCATTGTAGCTGACACTGGTTGCAAACACCCCACAGTTGGTGGTCCAGTTAACGCAACTACCACCCTGATTGTACTGTGAACACACTTCAACGAGGAGATTCGAAGACCCATCCCAAAGGAATGGTGTCTGGAACTGGTGCTTATTCCAGCCCATTTGAGGCTGGGCAATATCTTGTGGGCCGAACACGGTTGTAGCTCCCGTGTAGAATGTCGTTGAAGTAAAGCTGCTGAAATTGACATTCGCCATTTTGATGGTAAACGCAGGGATAGCTCCGCCTTGCGATTGGCAAGCATTGAACGATAGTGCTACAATCTGTCCTGGCGGCATCCCCGCAGCTGTGAGTTCGGATGCAGGAATCACGTACTGCGTGCGCCAGCCACTCCAAAATCGGGAATATGGGGTACCACCACTAGCAGTGTAGCACGTTGTTCCCGTCCCGACATCAATATCCAACTGAGCCTGTGCCGGAATAGGAGCAAGCGCTGCTGCGATTGCCATCGCAAATCCGAGCAGAGGAAGCAAGCGTTTCATAATACCTACCTGGTGAAAATGTGAAACAAGCAAGAAGTTCACTCTCACATGCTGTCAACAATAATGCACGTTTATGCAACGTTGTTTCAGTTCGCAACGCTTTTTGCGCAGGCAAACTTACAACATCGAAGCAGAACAATGCAAGAGCTTTCGCGTGCGATCGAAACTCTCCGGGCAGAAATTGCTGCATGTGCTGCTCGCGTCGGTCGCACAGCTGATGCAATCACCATCGTTGCCATCAGTAAGTCGCAACCGCCGGAGCGCATCGCCGCTGCGGTCGGTGCCGGCATCACCGACATTGGCGAAAACTACGCGCAGGAGCTCATCGCAAAACACCGCGCGTTGGAGCATCTGCCCATACGCTGGCACTTCGTCGGCCGACTCCAATCGAACAAAGTCAAAGCAATCGCGCCACTGGTGCATCTGGTGCACTCGCTCGACCGAGAAAGCCTTGCTCTCGAACTGGAACGCCAGGGAGCGCGACTCGGACGGCGCATCCCCGTGCTCATCCAAGTCAACACATCCGGTGAACCTACGAAAGGCGGAGTACCACCGGACGCTGCGCATCAGTTGCTCGGGAGCATCCTCGGACTCAACCATCTGGAACCGCGTGGACTGATGACACTTGCTGGTCTCGGCGACTCTCCCGACCGCGTGCGGCAGGAATTCCGCCTTCTGCGAACACTCCGCGATGCACTTGCCCAAGATTTTGGGTTGGAGAATTTCACCGAGCTTTCGATGGGCATGTCCGGCGATTATCCCATTGCGATCGAAGAGGGCGCAACGCTCCTCCGCATCGGTACACGCATCTTCGGCGAGCGCCCTCCTGCCAAGTAACTCCACTATCCCCGGCAAGCTTTCGTCCCCTGGACTTGCTCAGAACACGATTTTCTGCTGATGGTCCGCACAGCGCTGCTCTGCCTGATCATATCCGTGGTTGCCGATGCCCAACCGCTTGCCACTATTACCGGACACGTTCGCGATCGCTCCAGCAATACGCCGATCAGCTATGCAACAGTGAGCCTCTGGCGAAGTGACGATACCTCCGCACGACCCATTCGCGGTGCCCTTACACTCAAGGATGGGACCTTCCTGCTCCGCAATGTCCCACCAGGACTCTACCGCCTCCGCGTACGACTCGTTGGTTATTCAATCGCAACGAAAGACTCAATCCGCGTTGACGGGCGTAGCCGCTCCGTTGATGTCGGGACGATCTTCCTTGAGCAGGAGGCAATCGCCAAGCGTGCTGTCGAAGTGAGCGCTGAACGCGAGCTTGTCCAGGCCGAACCCGATCGCAGAGTCTATAACGTCGGCCAAGACCTTACCGTCGCAGGTGGCAGTGCTGCCGACGCGCTCCAGAACGTCCCGGTTATCACCGTTGATCAAGACCGCACTATCCAACTTCGCGGTTCGAGCAACGTCACGATTTTGGTTGATGGCAGACCGACTGTCCTCACCGGTGGCGACCGTAGTGGCGGCACCGGACTGGACAATATTCCCGCCGATGCAATCGAAGCAGTGGAAATCATCACAACCCCAGGAGCCGCCTACGATGCAGAAGGCGCTGCCGGCATCGTCAACATCATCCTCAAGCGTGAGCGCCGCCAGCCACTGAGCGTTTTCGGTAACCTCACCATCGGAACACGCGACAAGTACACGGGATTTGCTTCCATCGGACTACGGCCAAGCGACGCCATTCGGCTCGATGGCTCCTGGAGCACCTCGCTGCAGAACTACGACTTCGACCGCCACATCGAGCTTGTGCCCCACGCCCCCTCACCATCCTACCCAGGTGTCGTCAGTGGGACCAGACCAGTCCGCACGCTGACGCACTCGCCACGTTTGAACCTCGAAGCCGATCTGGCTGGCGGCACGCTCTCAGCGACCGTAGGCGGCATGCTGCAGCATGAGAAAACAACATCGAACCTCACATACCACTATTTTGAGCGTAGACTGAATAACGGCACACTCGAAAGTGCTCCACTCGGGCAGCGTGATGAGCGGAACACGATCCAACAAGACACCACTACAGGACTCGACGCTGCTGTCGGCTACCGGCGTGCCATCGGCGATGCCTGGAAAATTTCGACCGACCTACGATACTTCGCAAGCACGACTTCCTCCGGACTCCATGGCTGGCTCTACACACCACGGGATGCAACACCACCAACCGTTGCAGCATATTGGTTTTCGCACCAGCGCATCGCCTCAGCGCAGGGTGATGTTGCCTACAACCTCCCCAACAGCGCTGAGATTGCCGCGGGCATCAAAACAAATTGGCGTCAGCTCGACGGTGACCAACGCACCACCGCCGATTCAACCGATCCACTGGCCCGCGCACTCCAAGGCGCAACACGCGCAACAACGACAGAAACAATTACCGCAGCATATGCCCAGCTGAGTATGCCGCTCGGCGGATTTCAAGTAGTTACAGGGCTCCGCGCGGAAGTGACTGCCTTCGATGCAACGGTCGCCGATACTGTCGCTGCGCGTATGCGGTACTGGAACCTCTTCCCAACTGTGAGCGCCACCTATGCACTCAGCCAGCTTTCGCGGCTGAGTCTCCGGTACTCGCGTCGCATCAGCCGTCCGCAGAATGAAGCACTGACACCGATCGTCCGCTTCGACGACCCCTACAATCAGCGAACGGGCACCCCGACACTGCGCCCGGAGCTTGCATCCTCGCTCGAATTAGGTGGCTCATTTGTCCTGCCCTGGGCAACGATTGCACCGACGCTCTACTGGCGTTCGAGCACCGACGCAATGGGGCGCTACCGCACCTTTGATTCGGCCACGAACGTTACGCGCCTTGTTTTTGCAAACTGGGACCGCGTTATGACTACCGGCGGCGAGATCCTCATCCAGGCACCGATTGCGTCCTGGTGGCGGAGCACCGTGAGCGGAAGCATCAACTACCAACGCATCGAAGCAGGCTCGGTCGCTCCGGGGCTATCGAATAGCGGGTGCAGCGCTACGCTCAACTGGCAGAACGTCTTCGTGTTCGGCAACGGTTGGAGTGGACAAGTCAACTATAACCTGCGACGCATTGGCCCCATCGCTCAAGGGACAATCGGCACCATCCGTGCTGGGGAGATTGCCCTCCGCTACGAATTCCTCGGTGGGAAGGGCTCGGTCGCACTGCGCATCTCCGATCCACTCGACGAGCGTGTCTTCACGATTGCCATGCGCACTGCGGACTTCGACCAAGACCTTCGGTTCAAACGCGAATCCCGGATCGCGTTCTTGACGCTCTCGTACCTCTGGGGAAGCGGCTCCCCACGTGATGGCACACCGCCTCCGCCACCGTCGGACGAACTGTAACGGATCTGCTCCAGTTCGATGCGTGCACTCAACAGTGCTTTGCCCCTGGACGCAGAACGTAGAGCGCCTCCAGTGCGAGCAGCTCTGCCAACGGTGTCCGCCAGAGCAGCCGCGGCAGCTGCAGCGACGGCAATCCGAATTTGAAGCGGAAGACTGGCCGCAACAGATAGAGCTGTTTGTGCACGATCGCAATGCTGCGGCGCGCAAGTGCACGTTCGAATTTCCCGATCGTGAGTGCAATCTCCCGAAGTCGTCGCACTTCCTCCTGGTCAGCCGGACGTTCACTCTGCCCAACGATCCACGCAAACAAGCGCCCAGGCACCAGATGCACCCACGGCAGCGATCCCAGCCATGTCCGGAGTAAGTGCTGGTGGCCGCCGAACGGCGATAGATACGGCGGGAACGTCACAAGCACTGCTCCCCCGGGAGACAGCAGCGCGTCCACAACCGCTAACGCACGCTCGGTATCCTCCAGGTGCTCGATAACATCGCGCATCAGCACCAGATCAAAACCCGCTCGCCACGCGGGCGGGATTGGTTCGCGGAGTAAATCGCACCGCTCTAGTTCGAGCGAAAGCCCGCAGGCAGCAGCCACGCGCCGACCAACATCAATGCGGTACTCGGAAATATCAGCCCCGACTGCCCACGATGCTCCCGCGTGTGCAAATGCACCGAGGACGCCTGCTTCCCCGCATCCGAACTCAAAAACCCGCATCCCTGGTGCAAAGAGACCCCACGAGCGCATCAGTGGGACGAGCACCTGCTCGCCCAACAAGAACTGGTAGCGCCAGTAGTAGCGCTCATGCGGAGCAAAGTCAGGGGAGCGTTCGACTCGTTCGACAATCGTCACTGGATAGATGCCTTCGCAGTTCGCATGACGACAAAATTAGCCGTGGACTGTGCGCGGATGATCTCCTCTGCCATCGCTTGGACACATGTGGGAATCATTTGCGAGAGTGCGATGTTTGCGAGTGAACGTCCCATCATCCCCTCAGTGTCCGATGCCTGTTGCTCTCATTACCGGTGGAAATCGCGGTCTCGGCTTTGCGCTCGCTCGCGAGCTTGCCGAACGCGGATTTACTGTGCTCATCGGCGCGCGAGATGCCGCGCAGGGTCAGCAAGCAGCCGGCACACTCCGCGCTGCCGGCTACCAGGCAGATTGGCTCGAGCTCGACGTGGAGCGCCCCGAAACATTCGCTGCAGCAGCAGATGCGATATCTGCGCGGTTCGGTGTGCTCGATGTCTTGGTCAACAACGCAGGTGTGATGCTCGAATCACGCGAGTGGAACGTCAACACAACGACCACAATCCCGCCCGATGTCCTGCGACGTACCTTTCAGATCAACTTCTTCGGCGCCGTTGAGCTTACCCAACGCCTTCTGCCGCTCCTCCTTCGCAGCAGCGATGGGCGAATCGTCAACGTCTCGTCAATTCTGGCATCACTTGAGCTCCATGCCACGCCAGGATCGAACACGTACGAAACGAAGACGTTTGGCTACAACAGCTCGAAGACCGCGCTCAATGCGTTCACAGTGCATCTTGCGCATGCGCTCCGCTCAACGTCGGTGAAAGTCATCGGCGTCCATCCGGGGTGGGTCAAGACTGAGCTTGGCGGGAAAGGAGCGCTCATAACGCCGGAGCAGGCAGCGCGCCCAATTGCTGAGTTGATCGTCGCGCCAGATCCTCCAACTGGCGTGGTGCTCTTCCGTGGGAAGCCCTTGCCGTGGTAGAACCGTCAGAGCAGCTTGACTTTCGGGAGAGAGGGAATGTAGCGGTGGTAGTAGAGCATCTCCAGTGTTGTCGCGAGAGCTGCTTTGACG
>RFIK01000090.1 GCA_003695605.1 Chlorobiota bacterium | reverse complement strand
TGCTGTGCGATAGCATCGCTGGAGAGGACAGGAACGCCGCTGCGGGCAAGAAGTTCGGCGACGGTGCTCTTGCCGCTGCCGATGCTACCAGTAAGGCCCAGGACAAGCATTGCTGTTGCGAAAGAAATGGCTACGCCGTATTTTTGCACTCCAAATTAGCACGGTGCGGCCTCTCCGGGCTGGTCGGTGCGGCTGCCAGCAGAGGAACGCCGATCGTGCTGCGTTTGGTCCCATCGACTAATGGTTAGGTCACCACCCTTTCAAGGTGGCGGTACGGGTTCGAATCCCGTTGGGACTACGGGAACGCGCTGCGCAGCCCGGCATGTGCGCATGCATTCCTGGGAGCGACTGGAGGAAAAAAAGAAAGCTGCGCTCAACAGAGTGGGGCAATCATGGAGAGCACTGCAAGCGATTAGATGACCACCATCTTCTGAAGCTTCTTTTGCTTGGGATAGGGTGATGCCGCGTCCTATGTTTGCGCGGCGACGTTACATTTTTCGCTTTCGGTTACCTCACGTGGATGCTGTCGCGCACGTTCGACTCCTGGCCGATGGCGAGCCGTCGTGGCATAGGCTTGCTGAGCATCTCGAGGCTGTTGCTACGATGGCTGCTGCCTTTGCCGAGCCGTTCGGAGGAAGTGATTGGGCGCGCTATATTGGGATGATGCACGACCTGGGGAAATACCACCCCGAGTGGCAGAGCTACCTTCGACGGCAAGTGTTACCAGAGGCGCACTTGGAAAGTAGCAAGCGGCCTCGGCACAGTGGCGTTGGTGCCATTGCTGCGCTCGAATGCTTCAACCATGCTGCGCCTGCGAGGATTCTTGCGTACTGCATCGCGGGTCACCACAGTGGTCTGGCTGATTGGTATCCGGATCTCGAACACCGCCTCATGATCGAGCAACGCGAGCGCGCACTGTACCGCGAGGTTTGCAAGGTACCGCAGGCTCAGCCGATCCTTTGCAGTCAACCTCCGCATACCAAACCATCCCCGTGGGAGAACGGCCGCGAGCAGCTCCATCTGTGGGTCCGCATGCTCTTTTCCTGCTTGGTAGATGCTGACGTTCTCGATACCGAGCGCTTTATGCAACCGGATGTCGCCGCTCAGCGCGGGAACTATCCATCGCTCGATGAGCTACGAGCGCGCTACAACGCGTTCATCGAGCAGCTCGAACGGTCGGTTCACCAGACGCCGCTCAACAAGCTTCGACGGCAGATTCGGTTGCAGTGCATCGGAGCGGCAGCGCATCCACGGGGATTTTTCTCGCTTGTGGTGCCAACCGGCGGTGGCAAGACGCTTGCTTCGATTGGATTTGCGCTCGAACATGCCGTCCGCCACGGGCTTCGGCGCGTCATCGTTGCAATTCCCTACACCAGCATCATCGAACAGACAGCAGCGGTACTCCGCTACGGTACCGATACGCCGAGTCCGGGCATGCAGCTGTTCGGGAGCGAGGCAATCGTCGAGCACCACAGTAATCTCGACCCCGACGAAGAAACCCTTCGCTCACGGCTGGCAACGGAAAATTGGGATGCACCGATCATTGTCACCACGACCGTCCAACTGTTTGAATCCCTCTTTGGCTGCCGTCCCTCGCAGCTGCGAAAGCTTCACAACATCGCTCAGAGTGTGATTATTCTCGACGAAGCACAGCTCTTGCCGGCAGAGCATCTTCGTCCGCTGCTCTCTGTGCTGCAAGGTCTTGTGGACTATTTCGGCTGTACGGTTCTGCTGATGACAGCAACGCTGCCAGTGCTGGAAGGAACAATCGGTTCACCGCCCGCGGTGCTGCAGGGGATCAGTGGTGTTCGAGCGATTATCGAAAATCCGCGCGAGCTTGCTCAAAAGCTCGATCGCGTCGAAGTGGTTATCGATCGAGCGCGCGGGGATCGTCTCACCTGGGAAGAGCTCGCCCGCGAGTTGGAAGGCTACGAGCAGGTGCTCTGCATTGTCAACTCGCGCAAGGACTGCCGCGATCTGCACCAGCTGATGCCCCCTGGGACGTTCCATCTTTCCTCGCTTCAGTGCGGGCAGGAGCGGAGTCGGATTATTCAACAGGTCAAAGAACAGCTTCGCCGTGGAGAACCCGTCCACCTTGTTAGCACGCAGCTTGTCGAAGCAGGCGTCGATATTGACTTCCCTGTCGTCTATCGCGCACTTGCAGGCTTGGATTCGATCGCGCAAGCAGCCGGACGCTGCAACCGCGAGCAACGCCTGCAGCGGAAGGGGAAGGTCGTCGTCTTCACTCCACCAACACACGTACCGGCTGGTGTCCTACGCAAAGCTGCTGATACAACAGCAGAACTCCTCCGAACCCGCGGCGACCTCAGACTCGACCCGGAATTCTACGCTGACTACTTCGCAGCATACTATCGCAGGATCAACACATTCGATGCTGCGAACTTCCAGGAACGATTGGTAAACGGCGCAGGGGAGTTCAGCTTTGCGTTTCGCTCGTTTGCTGATGCCTTTCGCATCGTGGATGACCGCGTCCGCGAGAGTGTCGTTGTTTGGTACACCGATCCAGTGACAGGAACAGATAGTCGCGCGCTCATCGAGGATATTCGTCGCGGCCGCGATACATACAGAACCTGGCGTATGCTGCAACGCTACGTCGTCA
>RFIK01000089.1 GCA_003695605.1 Chlorobiota bacterium | reverse complement strand
TTTCGAATGACCTTGAGGTAGTCATCGAGAAAACCAACCGCACCGAGCCAGAGGGTTACTGCAACGATTGTCCACACGAAGGCGTTCGCGACGCTTGCCCAGAGCACCGTTGGGACAATCACGGCAAGGAGAATGATCAGCCCGCCCATCGTCGGCGTGCCGGCTTTCGTTGCGTGGTTGCCGGTCGTAGCAAGTTCTTCCTTTGCACGTTCGCCGATCTGCCGTTTGGCAAGCAACGCAATGATGCGTGGTCCAACCAAGAAACTAATCGCGAGCGCTGTGATTGCTGCTGCTGCGGAACGAAACGTTACGTACCGAAAGACGCCAAAACCGGGTGGGGCAAAGACTCGATCAATCCAGAGCAGGAGTTCGAAAAGCATCGCTGGGTTCTGTCTCGGTAAATGGGTCAGCTGCTGCATGCATCGAGGTGTGCGCGAATATACATGCCGCTTTTGCTCCGTCTGCCGGCGGTGCTTGACCTTGCGTGCAAGTAGCAGCACTGAGGCATTGCTACTGCTATTGTTGGAACCGACACTGCCGATATGTTTGTATGTGACGATGGTCAACGACGGAGGTTCTGCCATGTATCACCTGTCGTTAGAACTCTTCACCCAACCGTTCGATGATCTCGAGCGGCGGCAGTACGAAATCTGCGCAGCGATTGATTGGCTCGTTGCACAGTTCCGTCGCAACCAACTCTACCCAGCGCTGCAGGAACTCATTGGGATTTACCGCACACTCGAGCGTGTTCTCCAGGAACATGAACAGTTACACCCGAGTGAGCAGATGCAGGTACTCCCAGCACCAGATGAGAATCGCTCGGTCGAGCGCTCACAGCGTGATGTGCTCGAGCAACTGTTCGAGCTGATTCGGTGGGCTATGCCTAGACTTGCAGAAGCAATCGAGGAAGGAGCAGCATTGTTCGACTTTGTCGAAGAAAACATCTCGATTACGAGCGTCGGACTGCTCCCGATGTACACCAGCGAAGGATACGTTCTCATCCCAGAGCACCGAACGTGCACACTCCACGTGTTGCGCTATACAAGCGCACAGATAGTCGAACACGGCGACCGCTATCGTGCACTCCGCACAACAGAGATACTCTCCCTCCGCAATCGTGGCGTGTGGGAAGCACCTGAAGCTGTCAAGCATCGGTTGATCGAGCAGTACCCGGAGCTACCTAACCCCGCAACATTCGCATGCGAGACAGAACTGGATTTCCCGTATGCCGAAACGATCCTCC
The DNA here is from genome assembly GCA_003695605.1 of Chlorobiota bacterium. Classification (GTDB taxonomy): domain Bacteria; phylum Bacteroidota; class Ignavibacteria; order Kapaibacteriales; family NICIL-2; genus NICIL-2. The sequence goes on along the minus strand of RFIK01000089.1, from coordinate 4,191 downwards.
CGGTGGCCAAGCGGAAACTCATGCGTGCACTCAGCGAGCGGTAGGCGGTGCCCCGACAGAGGAGGGAAGGAATCACTCCAGCTCGATCCAGCGTGTCGCACGGTAGTGCGGATGATTCGGCAGGCGCGGATCCTGCCAGGTGTAGAGTCCGATCCGCCGGAAGGAGAACATGACGGGGAGCCGCTCTGTGAGTTCGTTTACCCACCTGCTGCGTTCCTGTATTGCACGATGGTCGCGGCAAGGCTTCATCCGTGCAACGGTCAGATGCGGAAGTACAGACCGCCGCTCTGGTGCAAGGTCAACCGCCGAACGCAAGCGATCACGCCACTCGGTGATCACGCGCCGAAGCGTTTCGCTACTCTCACCGAAACCGAGCGCAACGACGCTGGCATAGTCCCGCCGCGGCAGGAGCAGTGCTTCCGTTGCAACAGCGCAAAAACGCTCAGAGCGTATCTGGCGTAGCAGCCCAGCGATGCGATCGCTCGGATCAAAGGGCAGTTGTCCAAAGAATGCGATCGTAACGTGGTAATCGGCTGGATGGAGCAATCGCATCCCTCGGGCAAGAGGTGGAAACGAGAGGGGTTGCTCGGCTACAGCTTCGATGGCGACAAACCAGTTCGGTTGCATCAACGGTTGCTTCCGTGTCGTTGAATGTGGCGTAATTTCGTGCAGCACTCCATCTGGTGTTCCTTCCAGACGAGGACGCGAGCCGTCATACTCTACCCGCTTGTGTCAATGGACAAATTTATCATCGAAGGTGGCCGCCCCCTTCGCGGCACGATCGCCGTTGCAGGTTCGAAGAACGCAGTTCTGGCGCTCATGCCCGCAACACTGCTTGCCCCGGGTATCTATCGCATCCGTCGGACGCCGAATCTCCGCGATGTATGGACGATGTCACGGCTGTTGGCGCGGCTTGGTGCGCACGTAGAGCTCTCTCCTGGCGGCGAGCTGTTCCTCGATACACGATCGATTTCCTCGTTCGAAGCACCCTACGAACACGTCAAGAAAATGCGTGCCTCGATTTACGTACTCGGTCCGCTCCTTGCCCGGTACGGACGCGCGCGCGTGTCGCTCCCTGGCGGTTGTGCATTCGGTCCCCGTCCGGTGGATTTGCATCTGAAAGGAATGGAAAAACTCGGCGCCGACATTGACGTCGAGCATGGCTACATAACTGCGCGCGCTGAGCGTTTGCACGGGGGTGCCATCCATTTGGATGTGCCATCGGTCGGCGCGACGGTAAACATTCTCTACGCAGCCTCGCTCGCCGAGGGCGAAACGATCCTCACGAACGCTGCTATCGAGCCAGAGGTAACGGCGCTGGCGCAGATGCTCGTTGCAATGGGAGCGCAGATCGAAGGAATCGGAACGTCCACGCTGCGCATTGTCGGCGTTCCAGCGCTCACGCCCCTTGAGGTGATCGAGAACATTCCCGATCGAATCGAAGCAGCAACGTACCTCATTGCAGCTGCAGCAACACGTGGATCGGTCCGGCTGGTCCACGTCAATCCCTACCACCTTGCAGCAGTGCTCGATAAGCTCGAGGAAATCGGGTGCACCCTCGATGTCGATGGCAGCACTATCAGCCTTCGCTGCGATAGTGAGATCAGTCCAACGAACGTAACAACGGCACCATATCCCGGTTTCCCAACAGACGTTCAAGCGCAGTGGATCACGCTCATGCTCACTGCGCATGGCACCTCCCGGATAACCGAAACGATTTACCCGACGCGCTTTGGGCACGTACCCGAACTCCGCAGATTGGGAGCAGAGATCGAAGTAGCCGACAGCACAGCGATTGTCACTGGCGGTGCTCGATTGCAGGGGGCAACAGTTATGTCCAGCGACTTGCGCGCGAGTGCATCGCTCGTTTTAGCAGGTCTGGTTGCAGAAGGGACGACCGAGGTTCTCCGCGTCTATCATCTCGACCGCGGCTACGAACGAATGGAGGAACGTCTGCAGCAACTCGGCGGGCAGATAGTGCGTATTCCAACCGACGAGTACTGAGCGATGCGGTTGCTGCTTCTGCTGGTGTTGATCAGTATTTCAGCGACTGTTGCTGATGCGCAGCGGTCCCGTAACCGTACGACTTCGGATCGTAGCAGCATCCAGGCACGCCAGCGAGAGCTGCTATCGCTCCAGCGCAGCATTCAACAGCGGGAGCAGATGATCAAGGAGCTTGCTGAGAAGGAGAAAACCACTGCTAAAGCTGCCGAGCAGCTCCGACAGCTCATCGAACGTCAGCAGCGCTACTTGCGATTGCTCGATAGTGAACTCCGCGTACTCGACGAACAACTCCGCGCACTCCAAAGCGAGCATCAGCGCCACAGAAGCGATTATAGCCGCAATTACGAGCAGTGGCGGCGCTTCATCGTGCTCCTTGTTACCGCAGACATGCGCGACGACGATGATGCCGGACTCGATACCGCCATCATCAGCGCTGCGGTGCGTTCGATGGACGCGCGTCTCCACTCGACGCAACAGCAGCGTGATAGTACAGCCGACGCTCTCAACCGTTTGCGACAGTACCGCGCGGCGCGTCAGCTCCTGCTTGCACAGCAGCAGCGAGAACAGCAGCGCTTGCAGCGGATGCTTATGCTGCGCACGCAGCTTCTCGAAAAGCTCCGGCAGAATCGGCAGGCTATTGCCGATGAGCTTCGTAGCCTGCGGAAGACCATCGAGACAATCAAGCGGAGTATTGAACGGCTCAGTCGCACCGAACGCTCTTCAGCTCCGAAAGGGAAATCTGCGCACTCAGCTAATCTTGCCTTCCTCCGCCCACCAGTGCGTGGCGCGATCCTCCGCGGCTATGGCGAGTATCGGCATCCTTTGACGGGAGCCCGTGCCTTCAATCCGGGGGTGGATATTGCAGTGCCGGTCGGCACTCCTATCAAGGCTCCAGCTGCTGGGAAGGTTGTTTCCGTGCGTCGGCTACCCGCGATGAATATCGTCGTTATCGTTGAACACCGTGACGGTATTCGCACCGTCTATGGCAACGTGGAGCGAGCATACGTCCGCGAAGGGCAACATGTGGACGGTGGAGAAACCATCGGCACCAGCGGGGAAACGCTCAGCGGTGCCTTTGTGCACTTCGAACTGTGGCATGGTGCAGTGCGACTCGACCCGACGGTCATTGTGCGTTGATCACATGTTGCGCCGATACTGCCCACCGACTTGATAGAGTGCATGGGTCATCTGCCCAAGCGAGCAGACATTGCAGACGTCCATGAGCGTTTCGAAGATGTTCTGGCCACGTCGTGCAGTGTCCTTGAGCCGCTGCAGTGCTGCAGGTGCGCGCTCAGCATTGCGTCGCCAGAATGCTTCAAGATTAGCAATCTGTTGTTCTTTTTCCTCCGTCGTTGAGCGAATAACCTCACCGGGGACGATCGTCGGCGAGCCGTCCTTTGCCAAGAACGTATTGACGCCGATGATTGGAAGCTGGCCGCTGTGCTTGAGCGATTCATAGTAGAGCGATTCTTCCTGGATCTTGTTGCGTTGGTACATCAATTCCATTGCGCCTAGCACGCCACCACGCTCGTTGAGCCGTTGGAACTCCATGTACACAGCTTCTTCGACAAGATCGGTCAGCTCCTCGATAATGAATGAACCTTGCCAAGGATTCTCGTTCTTCGCTAGCCCAAGCTCTTTGTTGATGATGAGCTGAATCGCAACGGCACGGCGGACAGATTCTTCCGTCGGTGTGGTGATTGCTTCATCGTAGGCGTTCGTGTGGAGCGAGTTGCAGTTATCGAAGATGGCGTAGAGCGCTTGCAGTGTGGTGCGGATGTCGTTGAACGCAATCTCTTGCGCATGGAGCGAGCGTCCCGATGTTTGGATGTGGTACTTGAGCATTTGTGAGCGCTCGTTGCCGCCGTACTTGTACTTGATCGCTTTTGCCCAGATGCGCCGCGCAACACGTCCGATGACCGAGTACTCAGGATCGAGGCCGTTGGAGAAAAAGAACGACAGATTCGGGGCGAAATCGTCAATGTGCATGCCGCGCGAGAGGTAGTACTCGACGTAGGTGAAGCCGTTTGCGAGTGTGAACGCAAGTTGGGTGATTGGGTTGGCACCTGCCTCGGCGATGTGGTAGCCGGAGATCGAGACGGAGTAAAAATTGCGCACGTTGTTGGCAATGAAGTATTCCTGGACATCTCCCATCATGCGGAGCGCGAACTCGGTCGAGAAAATGCA
>RFIK01000088.1 GCA_003695605.1 Chlorobiota bacterium | reverse complement strand
CGCGTTGGTGGCGAGTGCAGCAGCACGCGCGCGGAAACGCAGTTCTCCCGCCGATGGCGATCGTGCAATCAGCGTCGCGGCATCGTGCTCGCGTTCGATGCGTTCAACTGGTGTACCGCACAGCACAAGTGCACCGCGACTGGCGACGTAGCCAAGCAGCGCACGCATCATGCGCCCTGTATTGATGCGACCCTCGTGCGGCAGTTCGAGGAGGTGCTCGACTGCTGGGCCAAAGCCAAAGGTCGCGATACGGTCGTCGGCTCTCCGCACATAGTCGTTGCCAAAGATCGGCCGAAGGAGCGCGTTGAGTTCATCGAGCCAGTCGAGGACGCGGGTGTGCCTGCCCCAGAGCAGTTCGTAGCCGCCGCAGTGTTCGAACCCAACCGCATCATCGCCAAGTCGCGAGCGCAGCCGCTCCAACCCGCGCTTGCGCTGCTCGACGAGCTGGCAGACCCTCTCGAACCCGAGCGTGGAGGCATCGCGTACCAGTTCTGTCGGTGAACCAAAGCATGCAAAGCCAGCGTTCTTTGTGCTTGCGCCGGTCGGGAGCGAGCCACGTTCGAGCACAACAACACGCAGCGTCGGCTGGCGTTCGAGCAGCTCCGCTGCAAGCGAGAGTCCAATGATTCCAGCACCGACGATGCAAACATCGGCTCGGAGAAATTCCTCCTGTTCCCAAAACGAAACTGACGCCATCGCGTTCGACTCCATTGGTGTCCGTCACTGTAGTGTCAGGTAATGCACTGCCAGCGCTGCAATGCTTGCGGCCAAGAGTGCTGGTGCGGTGCGCCGAACGATTGCGCGAGGCTGCGTTCCTGCAAGCTGCGCCGAGAAAATCACCACTGCTGCCAGCGGGGACATCGTCCGTCCAAGCGATGCGCCAATGGCACCGAGCGCACCCAGTTCGACACTTCGATCAATCCCGATCGCGGAGCTCAGCCCGGGCAAGACCGCCTTCGAGAACGTCACACTCGGCGCAGTCCCCGAACCGGAGAGTACCGCCAAGCCAAGCGGTGCGTACATGCTCAGCACGGGAGCAAGCGCCGCAGCATTGTGGAGCCACCCCACCAGACGTTCGATTGCACCGACTGCCGCTAAGCCCTCGAGAAAGCACGCAGCAGCGATGATGATCGAAATGACGTTTGCAAAACCATACCCAAGCCCCTCGAAGAAGCTTCGCACAAGCTCTGACGCTCGTGGCCAGTAGAGCGCAATCGCCAGTCCAGTACACGGCACCATCACGTGCGTGACCGGAACGCCATTGGGGTAGAGCGCAGCAATCGGCGGCACCACGTGCCACTGCGGCATGAGCACAAACAAGAGCACGATCGGCAGCGGCGGAAGCAACGCCTTCAGGATCGACCGAGGCTGAGCCCTGAGCGGCTCGGAAACCGCCGCTGAGCGCTCCGAACGCAGAGAAGAAAGCGTGAGCACGATCGTTGCAGCTGCAAATGCAGCAAGCTGCGGAAGCACTACAGCGCCAATCGCGGAGTGGATCGGAGCCCCCGTAGCCCGTGCGATCGTGACGATGTCCGGCTCGCCTGGATTGAATAGGTTTCCGCCGACTGAACAACCGAGCACAAGCACTGCCCCACTGGCAACACCGCTGTAGCCAATGCGTTGGAGCAGCGGCACTAAAATTGGACCGACTGCTGCAGCTGCAGCAGTCTGGCTGGTGATTGCCATGTTGACCAAAAACCCGACGACACATCCACCGGGAACCAACGCCCACCCCATGCGTTGCAGCGGTGCGGTGAGGAGCTCCACCATCGCACGGTCTGCCCCGAGCGTGCGGAGGACGAACGCGTAGCCCATCGCCGAGCATATGGGGCCGACAATTCCTCCATCGCCCATGACACGGAGGAACGCATCGAGCACGCGGTGCGGCACTCCGGCCAGCGCGGTTAGTACTGCACCGGCTCCAATGAGCACAAGGCGGACATCCGCCCCTCGCCAAACCGCGATGAGCGTCCCGACGCTGACAACGAGTGCTGCGCCGAGCTGCCAGTCCATGTTATGTCGTCCGCGTGGACCGTGCTTGCGTTGTCATGCGATGACGAACGTTTTGACGTTGACAAATTCCCGAATGCCGAAGACCGATAGCTCGCGTCCCCAGCCGGAATTCTTGATCCCACCGAAGGGGAGCCGCGGATCTGACCGCACCTGCGCGTTGACAAAGACTGAGCCAGCCTCGAGCGACGCAGCGATTCGTTCGGCGCGCTCCAAATCGCTGGTGAAGATTGCAGCGCCTAACCCGTAGGCGCTTCGATTTGCCAGCGCGATGGCTTCCTCGTCGTTGCGTGCAGGGACGATTGCCGCCAGCGGACCAAACGTCTCTTCGTCGAAGCCAGGCATGCCAGGGGTAACATCGCTGAGGACGTACGGTCGGATGAACGTGCTTCCTGCAGTGCCTCTGCCGCCCTCGAGCAGGACGCGAGCGCCACGCTCGATGCTCTCGCGTGCCTGGCGGAGGAGCACATCAGCCAAATCGTTTCGCGCCAGTGGGCCGAGCAGCGTACCCTCATCGAGTGGATCAGCCGGCTCGTAGTGGCGAATGCGTTCGACGACCAGTTCCTCGAAGCGCGTGCGGACTGGCTCGGCGACGATGAAGCGCTTGGCTGCAATGCAGCTTTGGCCGCTATTGATCATCCGGGCTGCGACGCACGTTTCTGCAGCGCTCTCCAGTTCGGCATCGTCGAGCACAAGGTAGGCATCGCTTCCGCCGAGTTCGAGGACAGTTTTCTTGAGCGCGCTGCCAGCCGTGCCAGCAACGATGCGGCCGGCGCGGGTACTGCCGGTGAGCGTTACTCCTGCAACGCGCACGTCGCCGATAAGCGTCGCAATTTGCTCATGCGTGGCAAGAATTGTGGTGTACACCCCGGCAGGCAACACCTGGTGCATGACGTCATCGAGGAGCAAGGCGCACCCAGTCACCTCTGGCGAAGGCTTGACAAGGATGGCATTGCCCGCGACGATTGCTGGAATTGCAGCGCGGATGATCTGCCAGTAGGGGAAATTCCACGGCATGATCGCAAGCACAACACCGAGCGGCTCCCACTGGACACGGCTGGTGCGAAACTCCGTCGGGAACGGGAGCGCCGCAAGTGCAACAGGGGCTTGCTGAGCAATCGAGCGGCACGCCCAGGCACACTTTTCGACTTCAGCGCGCGCTTGCACAATTGGCTTGCCCATCTCGAGCGTTGCAAGTTTTGCAGCAACCTCCCGCTGATGGTCGAGCACGTCAGCAATGCGCTCCACGAGCTGGCAACGTTCCGATAGCGGCACGGTCTGCCAACGACGGTGCGCGCTGTACGCCTGCGCGAGTGCGCGGTCGAGTTCGGCATCGCTCATGACTCGATAGCGCGCGATAACCTCGCCTGTGGCTGGATTGCGGCTGACAAATTCCATTCGAGTTGCCTGCACGCGCGTGGCTTTGTGGACTTCCTACGCTGCGAAACTACAGCGCAGGAGCTTGCAGAGGCAGTAGTTTTGCATCCACTTACCACCCCAAACAACTGCCGATGACCTCCCAGGAACTCATCGAACGCGAGCAGAGAGTCCTCTACCCGATTTACCGGCGCCTACCCATCGCCATTGCCTCTGCCAGCGGCTGCTGGATCACCGACCTTGATGGGCGGCGCTATCTCGACTTGATCAGTGGCATCGGTGTCAATGCCCTTGGACACGGACACCCGCGCATCCTGGAAGCGATCCGCCAGCAGATGGAGCGGTACATGCATGTGTCGAACCTTTTCTACCAAGAGCCACAAGTTTCACTGGCAGAGCGCCTCTGTCGGCAAACGGGCTACGCTGCCGTCGTGTACTCCAATTCGGGTGCCGAATCCTGGGAGGCAGCAATCAAACTCGCGCGTCGGTGGGGACACCGCACCGGCAAGACTGGGGCGATCATCACCTTCAGCGGAGGTTTTCACGGGCGCACGTACGGCGCACTCTCAGCGATGGATAAGCCACTCTACAAAGACGGCATGGGACCATTTCTGCCGAACATGGAGATCCTGCCGTACAACGATCCCGACGCACTCGAGGCAGCAATCACCGATCAAACCTGCGCTGTTGGGCTGGAGTTTATCCAGGGCGAAGGCGGCATCGTCGAAGCAACACCTGCGTTTGTCGCGCGCATCGAGCAGTTGCGGAATCGGTACGGCTTCCTCCTCATCGCCGATGAAGTGCAGAGTGGGTGCGGACGGACAGGAGACTTTTTCGCATTCGAGCGCTTCGGCATCCGACCGGACATCGTCACACTGGCAAAGGCGCTCGGCGGTGGACTGCCGCTTGGCGCAGTACTCGTGAGCGCTGCGTTGCGTGACGTCTGGGAACGCGGGCACCATGGAACGACCTACGGCGGTAATCCGCTGGCGTGTGCGGCTGGCTGCGCCGTCCTCGATGCACTCGGTGGTGATGGTGATGGCGATGCTGGGCTGCTCGTTCATGTGCGGAACCTTGGGGACCGGATCCGTGCCGATCTCGAAGCACTCCGCGCCGAGTACCCATGGCTTGTTCGCTCGGTGCGCGGTCGTGGATTGATGCTCGGATTGGTCTTGAGCGAGGATGCAACGCATCTTCGGGATGCATTACTCCGACGCGGGGTTATTGCGAACGCTACTGCAACACATGTCCTGCGCCTGTTGCCGCCGCTCATTCTGACCGAGGAGGAGTGGGCCGTTGCACTCGCTGCGCTTGGCGATGCACTTGCCGAACGTGCTACGGCGACAGTCGCTGCCGCTGCCACCCAGCCGTAGTCCGCTCGTAGCGGAATCGGTCGTGGAGGCGGTTCTCGCGGCCCTGCCAGAATTCAAACGCGTGGGGACGAACAGCATAGCCTCCCCACCACGGTGGAACAGGGATGGCATCGCTGTTCTCGAATTGCGTTGCGTACCGTTCGAAGGCTTCCTCCAGCTGCGTGCGGCTTTCCAGCGGTGTGCTCTGTCGCGATGCCCATGCTCCAAGTTGTGCAGCTCGGGGACGCGTGGCAAAGTACGCGGCCACTGTATCCCGATCGAGCACGCGCGGACGACCCTCGATGCGGACTTGGCGCTCGAGCTCTGCCCAGTAGAAAAGGAGTGCAACCTGCGGGTTGAGGGCGATTTCTCTTGCCTTGCGGCTTTCGAGGTTGGTGTAGAAGTGCAACTCCCCCTCAACGATGCCCTTGAGTAGCACCACGCGCGCAGACGGTGCGCCATGGTCATCAGCAGTTGCGAGCACCATCGCATTCGGTTCGGGAAGGTTTGCTGCGATTGCGTCCCCAAGCCAGCGCTCAAGTTGATCGAGCGGGTTATCGGCAATCGAGCGTTCATCGAGCACAGCATTGCGATAGTCGCGGCGGAGTGCTGCAAGCTGATCAGCACTAAGCATTGGCAGCCAGAGGAATTTGGGTGCACTGGAGCGCAAAACTACGCCACACCGTGCTGATGATACGGTTGTATCTTGCCGTTGGAACAACTCAGCACCAACGGAGCAATGACCAGCAGGACCATTCGCCTCATCGGGTTCCCCAGCGACCTAGGCGCTGGGCGCCGTGGCGTGGATATGGGACCAAGTGCCCTTCGTATTGCAGGAATCAGCGGGGCACTCGAAACCCTTGGATACCACGTCAGTGATGGCGGCGATGTCGCAGTCCGTGGCCAGGAGGTGCAGCAGATTCGGAATCAGCGGCTCAAATATCTTCCGGAGATTGCACGTGCGTCGCGGTTGCTCGCTGCGCAGGTTGCGCAGGCGCTACGGGAGGGCGCATTCCCGATCGTGCTCGGTGGGGATCATTCGCTCGGTATCGGCTCGGTTGCGGGGGTGAGCACGTGGTGTCGCGAGCACGGCAAACGGCTCGGGATTGTCTGGATTGATGCACACGCGGATATGAACACGCCCGAGACGACCCCCTCGGGCAACATCCACGGAATGCCACTGGCGATCGCGATGGGTTTCGGCAGCGAGCGACTTACGAGCATCGAAGGCTTTCGCCCGAAGGTAGCACCCGAGCACGTTGCACTCGTTGGCGTCCGGTCGGTTGATCCCGGCGAACGCGAACTAATCGCCCGGCTGCCGATGATGGTCTATCCGATGCCGGAGATTGACAAACGCGGCATCCATAGCGTCATCGAGGAGGTGCTCGAGCGCTTTCGTCGAACGGTGGACCATGTCCACGTCAGTTTCGACCTCGATAGCGTTGACCCCTCGCTGGCACCGGGCGTGGGGACACCTGTTTCGGGCGGATTGACATTCCGCGAAGCACACCTGACGATGGAAATTCTCGCTGAATCTGGCATGGTTGGTTCGCTCGATGTTGCAGAAGTCAATCCAATCTTGGACGTGCGGAATGCCACAGCACAGTTCGCAGTCGAGATTGTTGCCTCGCTGCTTGGCAAGCGCATTTTGTAGCCTGCTGCTGGCACTGCCCCTGGTGGCACAGCAATCGGCACCCCCACTTGTGCTCAGCGGTGCCGGTGGTATTGCGCTCGGCATTGGCAGCGCGGAGCTGTTCGATGGCTATCGGCAGGCTACTGGTCTCCGCGCCAATGAATTCAGCGTCCCACTGGTTGCCAGTGCGGGGGTTGCCGTTGCGCTCGGCAGCGTCCGCGTTGGCGCCGAGTGCAGCTACTTCCGCGCCGAGAGCCGTGAGCACGGCGCGCCCCCCAACTCGACCGCTACACGACTTGATGAACATCTCCAGTTGCAGCTCCTGCCCGTGGTGGTTGCGCTCGAGTGGGAGCCGTGGCAACAGCAGTTCCGCACCTACCTGAGCGCTGGCGTTGGCGCGACATTTGCGCGCTTCCAGTGGAATGAACGCGTCTGGAACAGTGGCACTCTCGTTCGCGATGGCAGCAGCGCTGATGCAACGGTTACTGTCCCGGCGCTCCGCATGGGTGTCGGCACGTACCTTTTCTTTGATGAAGAGTCGCGTTCCGCAGTGCGTGGCGGTCTCGTGATTGCACTGCATTATCTGTACAGTCCTGTCCGCGTCGCAGCGTTACGCTACTATGCAACACTCTACGACCGGCAGCAATGGAACGGCACCATCAACGTCGGTGGCAGCGGGCTGCTACTGACGCTCGGTGTGCGATTCTGGCTCGGCAGGCTGTAATGTTCCACCACCTCGAGGAGTAGTGCTATGAAGCTTACGATCACCTCTCGCCACTTCAAAGCAGGCGAGGAACTCGAATCGCTCGTTCGGGAAGCACTCGAGCATGTACGCTCGTTCCACGACGGTGTCATTGGCGCCGACGTCGTGCTCGAACGTGCGAACAATGCCTGTAGTGCTGAGTTTGTACTCAAGCTCAACGGGAAAACTCTCGTTGCGAAGGAGACAGCCGAGGACTTCTTCAAAGCAATCCATGGCGCGCGGGAAGCGCTGGTACGGCAGATTCGCAAGCTCAAAACCAAGGAGCAGCGCTGGGAGCGTTAGGCAAGCTTGATGGCAACGGTCATGCCATCGCCGGAGGGTATGAGCGCTGCGCGGACTCCTGGATGTGTGGCAACAAGGCGATTGTACTCCTGCAAGGCGCGCACGTTGCGTGGTTCGAAGCTTGGCTCGGCTCGAGCGATGTGCCCCCAGGCAAGTGTGTTATCGGCAATGATCAAACCACCACTGCGGACGCGGCGGTAGCACTCTTCGAAGTAGAGCGGATAGTTTGGCTTGTCAGCATCAATGAACGCTGCGTCAAAGAGTGGCTCAGCGGGCAGTGCTCGAAGCAAGTCCAGCGCCGCTCCGCACCGCACTTGAATGACTGAACCAAGCCCAGCGCGCACTGCCTGCTGCTCGATGAATGCGCAGTAGTCGGGGTTGATCTCCAAGCACACCACGGTGCCATCGGGCGGAAGTGCGCGGGCCATCACGATGGCGCTATAGCCGCCGAGCGAGCCGAGTTCGAGAACACGCCGTGCACCGATTGCGCGGAGTAACACCTGGAGCACTGCTCCCTGTGCGCCGCTGATGTGGATTGGGGGCATTCCACGCGCAGCTGCTTCCTCTCGCAGCGCGCGGAGAACATCGTCCTCGGCGGAGAACAGCTCTTCGATGTAGGCAGCGATGTCGTCGGTGACGGGAGTAAAGGTTGCCGACATTGGTGCATTCCTACGGTCGTGTTCCAAGGCGGACGTTGACGTTGATGCCATAGCGGCTGATGGTATCCACCACGCCAGCGAGTCGGCGCAGGCTCGATTCGAGCTGGCCACCGAGTGATTCGTCGTAGAGAAGTTTGCCGAGTGCCGAGCGCTGTTGCCGCAGTGTAGCAAGGAGCTGGTTGAGTTCGCCGAGCGTTGTATCGGCGCTGGCAGCAAGTCGTGCGCCGTCGCCGATGAGGGTTTCGAGCTTGGAACCAGTGCGGTCGAGCCGTTCCAGGAGCCGTTCTACCATCGAGCGATTGTGCTCGATCAGTTCGCGCAGCTGCCGAGAGGCACTCCCCACATCGGCGATCGTCGTTTCGATTGTCGCACGGGATGCCGCTACAAGTGAATCGAGCTGGCTGCTCAGCGACGCTGCACGGGCGAGCGTCTGGCGCAGATGCGCTTGCACGTTCGGATCGGCCAGCAGGGCGTTCGCTGCGTAAATGGTCGTATCGAGCTGCTCCAGCACTCTCTGCGCCTGACGTGCGAGTGCATGTGCTATACTGAGTACTTCTGCGATGTCAGCTGGAGCATCTGCGGGCAGGGCCTGTCCCTCCCATCGCGCTGGGCTCGTGCCAGGAAGAATATCCACGCGTTTGCCGCCGGTGATTTCGAGCATCGCGATCTGCGCCCGTGCATCGCGTCGGAGCATCGAGGTATCGTCGAGTCCGACGATGATGAGCACGGAGTCGCCCTCCGGGCGGACGCTCAAGACGCTGCCACGCTTGATGCCATTGATCCAGACAGGTGCACCTGGTTCCAGACCGGCGGCTGTCGCTGCACGAATACGGACTTCTGCTGTCGCAGTTGCAAAGTTGAGCCCACGGCCGATCGTGATACCCGCAAGCAAGAGGATGACAGCCACGAGCGCAATTGCGCCGACTTTGATATAGGTTCGCTGCTCAGTGCCGTACATGTGTGTGGTAGAAATGTAGGAGGATTGCCGTTTCGCTGCAGAGCGACAGCAGCGAAATTACTTCGGCACACTCAGCGTCGGTGTTGCCGGCGTTAGAAGGGGACGTCGCCTCCGGTTGATTCTTCCGCAGAATCGGAGGCTTGCTCCCCAGGAGCGGTTGCATCCTTGCGGCCACTGAGCACGATGATACTATCGGCGATGATCTCGTAGCTCGTTCGCTTCGTGCCGCTCGAATCTTCGTAGCTCCGGCTGCGGATGCGTCCTTCGACGTAGAGTTTCGTTCCCTGCTGGATGAGCCGCTCGGCCATTTCCGCCAACTGTCGCCACGCGACGATGCTGTGCCACTCGGTGTATTCCTGGAGCTGGCCCTCGCTGTCGCGCGAGTATTCGTTGGTGGCAAGCCGGATACTTGCAACGGGTACCCCGGACGGCGTGTAGCGGATTTCGGGGTCTCTGCCCACATTACCGATGAGCATCACTTTGTTGAGGGTGCGAGCCATGCCCGTTCCTCCCGCGGAAGTAGAACAAACTGCGGGCGAAAATTACGCAACCGTCCCCTGACTGGGCACGCCGCTCACTTAGGCGATTCCCTGCTGGCTATCGAGGTCCCGAAGGAGCCGCTGGGCAACGGTGTGGAGGACCTGCGGAGAATTGTAGAAGCCCGACTCGATCCCGGCTTCAATACGCTGGCGCTTGGCAAGCTCGGGGTTCTGGAGAAGCTCCCGCGCGCGGTCGGAGATCTCGATCCGATCGCGGTCCGCAGAGCGCTCTGGCGACTGGTGTTGGTTCTGCACGCTACGATTGCTATCGCGTCGGCAGAAGATTTCCCAGTTCCGGCTTTCCATCAATGGAGCGAATCATGGGGTGCCTCGTTGGTAGATGAACAACGCTCGTTGAGCAATCCGTTGCTGTAGTTGCGTTCCTGCGTCGGCAAGCAGTGCGCCAAGCTGTTCGGCGCGCCGCGTGTCTGCTTGCTGGAGACGCTCGAGGGCTTCCTGCCAGTGGTGGCGCCCTCTGGCAGTTGCACGCGCGCTACGTGACGTTTGCAACCACGCTCCGAACGCGTCAAGAACTGTGCCACGCGTGGCAAGCACGCTTGCGATACGCTCGATTGCGGCTGCACGCTGCTCGGGCGATGCAGTATCAGCTGAATTCATCAGCGCTGCAAGTGCGCTATCGAGCTCAGTGCCAAGACGGTCCAGCTCGGCAAGGAGTGTCTCGGGCACCAGCGGCGGCTGCAGCCAATCAGACGCGTGCATCGGTCACTGCGCCACGGTCGCTGCGAAGTCGGCTAATCATGCGGGAGATCCGCAATGCTTCGTCGGGTGGAATCTGGCGGATAACCTCCTTGGTTTCAGGGTCAATGACCTTGATGATCGTCCGCCGTGTTTCCTTGTCCACTGCAAATTGGATCTGCCGCCGCGCTAGCTCGATGACAGCCGCTTGCTGACCACTACTTGCTGCAAAGTGGCCGAGCGACGCTTGCGCACCGTTCTGCTGCTGCTCGGCAGGCTGCTCGTGAGCCGCGACGCTGCTGCTACTGGTCTCGACCATTCGCTCCTGCACTCCTGGCGACTCTATCGCGCGGACCGGCGAGAGTGCTTGGACATTGCTAAGCTCAATCATGACGACCACTCTACAGAAGTGGGACATACCCACGCAATTGTGCAGTTCATGATTTCAGATACGACGAGTACTGACTCATTTGTCCTTGAAGTGTGTAGAAGAGCTCCTGCAACTTCCTGTATTCCCGGCGTTGTTGCTCGACTTCGCGGTCAATGCGGTCTTGGAGCGCCTTCTTTTGGTCACTGACGCGTTTGATCTGCTGACCGAGGGAATTCGAGCGCGCCTGGAGCAAGCCGTCGGTGCCGACCATGTTCGTGATCGAAGTCAGGATGGCATCCGAGAAACTGCCACTTCCCGTAAAGAGCGAAGCAACTGCTGATGGATCCGATTCGAGCTGCTGCCGGAGCCGGTCCTTGTTGTCGATCGAGAGCGTGCCATCACTGGCGATCTTGATTCCTGCATCCGCAAGCGACGTCAGCGGTCCACTAAACACCCGCGAGCTGAGTGAGCGAAGCTCCGAGTGGAAGGAACGAAGCGCTGCGTCACCACCGATAGTCTTGCTGTTGCCCTTGATGTATCGGAGAACGTCGTTGTAGGCATCCAGAAGTGGCTGGAGCGTACTGGCAACTTTGTCTGTACCAACTCCTGTGGTGATACTCACTGCTGCATCGCCTGATTGCTGGGCTTTCAGTAGCGTCAGCGTCACACCGGTGATGACATCGCTGATCGTGTTAGAGCTGCGTTGAATGGTTACGCCGTTGACGGTGACGCTTGCATCAAGATCCGATGCAGTCCCTGCCGCATACCCAGCCGCCGTTGCGGTCGCTTTCGTGCGCTCGTCGCGAAGGGTCTGCGTTCCAATGCCAATCGTTCCGAGTACGCCGCTATCGTCCACAATCGAAAGTTCGCCGCCGGGTGCGTTGTTGGTAATCACAAGTCGCGACTGCCCACCACCAACCGCTTGGACAGTTGCCGTCACTCCTGCACCTGCACTATTGATCGCGGTGGCAAGATTGTTCATCAATGTCACAGCATTCTGCGAGGTTTGGACGAAGACGTAGATTGGTTTTCCATTGATGGTAAAGCGCTTATTCCCACTGGTCGAAAAACCAATATTCGCACCATTCGACGTTGCCACACCCTGTACGGAAAGTGTTGTCGTCCCTGTCGTTTGTTTGATTGTTCCATCCAGCCCCAGTGCGGCCAGTACCCCATCGGAATCGGTATAGGTAATTGCACCACTTGCACCAGTTGTTTTCGCCGTCAGCGAGAGCCTCCCTGTGGTCGTGCTGTCTTTGACAAGTGATGCAGTAACGTTTGCGCTACTATCGGCACTGATTGCCTGGACGATCTTGTTCATCACCCCTTCATAGGTTTCTGTGCCGTCGAGCGTGATGGTGTAGTTCCTGCCAGCGATGCTCAATGATTTTGTGCCAGCACTTAGTCCTGCCGCGCTCGCAAGCGTCCGTTGCGCTGATTGGAGGACGTCACTTGTCGCGAGTCGGTTGACCTTCACCGTTGCACTTCCGAGCGCAGATCCATCGGCAGCTGTCGCCGAAAGAACGGTGCTATCGGAAACGGTCACACTCCGCGCTTGGAACTTCGCCGCTGCTCCACTCTGGAGTAACGTATCTGCCGCACCCTGGAGCGCTTCGAGCTTCGAACGGAGCGTATTCATGAACGTCTGCCGCCGTTCGAGCGTTGTCTGCTTTGTCGTTAGCGCATCGAGTGCAGGTTGGCGGGTGCGCCGATATGCCTGGATGAGAAGATCAACGTTGCTGAGTCCGCTATCGGAAAAGCCGTTGCCGACCAGAAACGTTGTGCTGAGAGGGTTTGTTGCCATGGTGTTCTCTACGTGGTACTACGACATGCTCATTCGAGATGAAATGCTTCTGCCCATGCTTGGCGCAATCCTCCGATGATAGTCGCAGCGTCCTCATAGCGACGCATTGCAATGCACCGCTGGCAGTACTCGTAGAGCCGGAGCAAGCGCTGCGGGAGTTCGCCATAGTCGAAATTGAGCGCGTTGATGAGTTCAGACAGAATCCGGCGCATGCGATGTTCATCTCCCCGCCGCGCACTGACCAAAAAAAGGTCGTAGGTCTTCAGGATGATTTTTTCTGGACTCCAGCTGAAGACCTCTTGTTCGAGGTACATGGGAAGTTGCCCGCTTCCACCGGTGTACTGGGCAAGGCGTTGGCGCGCTACTGCTGTCGTCATTGCATCACTCTGCCATGATGGTACCATTCCATGCCGCATCCGCTGCGGGGGCATCCACGGGAATTATCGAACGCTGGGGAGAAAACTGTAGCCCTTTTCTTCTGGCACGGTGGTGTCGCTGTCCGATGTTCGCAGGCGGAAACGGCAGGCATCCACCAGGGATACCTGCCGTTCCAGCATCAGTTGAGCCAGAAATGCTCGCCGCTATCGGAGGAGCTGAAGAAAGGAGGAGGGATTCTGATTTGCTTGGGCCAGCGAGACGATCGAGGCTTGTTGGAGGAACTGCGCCCGAATCAGTTGCAGCTGTTCTTTGGCAACATCGGCATCCTCG
>RFIK01000008.1 GCA_003695605.1 Chlorobiota bacterium | reverse complement strand
GTCTTCCGCGCCTGTGGGGGCCGCAGAGTGAACCCGGAAATCCCGACGATGAGATCGTCGGCTCCGAGGGCGTAGAGTGTTTCAGTAGTCTCTTCGGTCAAGCAAACAATTCGGCGCGGCAACGACGGTGCGTACATCGTCCAGACGTGCTCTCGAGGTCAACGTTTGATACACCGCAAGCGAACATACGGAATGCCTTTGGAGCGGCAGAAACGCTCGTGATCGGTTTGCTCGCAGAACCATTGGTCATCGCCGGCGATTTCCTCGATGGAAAAGCCACCGTGCTGCCG
This sequence comes from Chlorobiota bacterium, assembly GCA_003695605.1. Taxonomy (GTDB): domain Bacteria; phylum Bacteroidota; class Ignavibacteria; order Kapaibacteriales; family NICIL-2; genus NICIL-2. The sequence goes on along the minus strand of RFIK01000008.1, from coordinate 15,672 downwards.
GAGGATTTCCCGCTGGTACGCATCAACAGTGGGGACGTCGGTCATCAGGTAAAGCCCGCCGCCTTGCTCGAGCACGCGCCATATCTCCTGAACGAGCGCAAGAGTGAACGCTCGACGCTTGGCGTGACGCTTTTTGAACCATGGGTCAGGGAAAAAGTACGTCACCGCTCGCAGGGAGTTCGATTGGAGAAAACCCAGCCCATTGGCTACCGAGTACCAAATGGCTGCTGCATTCCCAATCCCCTCGCCAGCGATCACACGAGTAATCCACTCGACAGCCGGCTTGCGCACCTCGAGGCCGAGGATGTTCTCTGCAGGATGATTGAGCGCGTATTCGAGCAGGAACCGTCCCATGCCGCAGCCAATGTCGAGCACCGATGGCGCTCGCGCATTGGCGAAGAGTGCACCCCAGTCGAGCTCCTCGATGAGTGGTGGGTAGTTTGGCGGTACAACACGGAGCTGCGCCCGTGGCAGGTACACTTGAGGATTGGTATGGTGGCGAATGCGTGGCTGGGGATATTTCCGCCACTCAATTGTGCGCATTGCCCGCCGAACGCAGCAGATCAAGCAACTCTGCCACTTGGCGCCGCTGATCTGGCGTTAGAATAGCGGCATGATCGTGGAAACGCCGCACAATCGGTTCCAGCGTTTCCAGCAGCTCTAAACCTGCTGTTGTCAACCGAACCTCGATACGGCGGCGATCGTGCACGGAGCTTTGTTTTTCGACCAGCCCCTTCTCGACGAGCCGATCAACGATACGCGACGTATCGGAAGCACGATCAATCATACGGCGGCGAATGTCACAGGTCGAAAGCGGCTCGCTACTGCCTCGAAGAATACGCAGAACATTGTACTGCTGTTGCGAAATGCCATACGGCTCCAGCTCGCGGTTGAATTCATCGCAGAGCCACGCGCTCGTTCGCATGATGGTGACCATAAGCCGTTCCTTGTCCGACCGGAACGGGCGGCGCTGAAGAAGGTCTTCTTCAACACGAGGCATGGTAATCCTACGCTGGTAGTGAGCAAAAGCTGTGCGGGCGCAAAGATAGCGCCCGCACGCATACAATGTGTTCGCTCTGCAAGCTTATTTACTCGACGATTTGCTTGCGTCCTGCTTGATAAGCTCGAGATTGACGCGGAGCCGCACATCCTTGCCAACGATCAGACCACCCGTTTCAGTTAGGTTATTCCACTTCAAGCCGAAGTCGAAGCGATTGATCGTTGTCTCAGCGATGAATCCCGCGCGCTGATTTCCCCACGGATCTTTCGTCTGACCCTTGAACGTCACATTCCAGGTGACTTTCTTCGTTGTTCCCCGGATGGTAAGATCGCCGGTGAGTTTGTACGTATTCTGCCCTACTTTTCGCATCCCCGTTGCCGTGAACGTCGCCTTTGGATACTTTGCTGCGTCGAAGAAATCCTCGCTCCGGAGATGGTTGTCGCGTCGCTCGTTGTCGGTGTTGATCGAAGCGACATCAACGGTGAACTCGATTTTTGCATCACTCCAATCTGGTTTCGAGACAGTGATAGTACCATCGAAAACCTTGAAGTAGCCCGTCACTTCAGAAATGACCATGTGGTCAACGGTGAAAAGAACGTTCGAGTGTGACTGGTCAACCTTCCACGTGGCTACGTGAGCGAACAAGGAAATACTTGCCGCAGCAAAGATTGCGAATGCACGAACTGCTCGCATCGGACATCACAGACGATGGTGGAACAAGAGCGACAAAGCACTACAACGAATGGATGAGCGATTTAGTGTTGCGCCATCAATATTCAATTGACGCGATGTATGTTTGCAGCGGAATGTTCAACAGTTTCTAGGAGTACCATGCGCGCCATTGCTGCAATCGTCACAATGCTGCTCGTTGTGACTTCGCTGACAAGTGCACAGTCGAGCGACACGACGAACGTTCGCAAGAAAAAGCAGCGTACCGCACACGTCTCATCACCAGCGAAGTCCACTCCTGATGCAGCTGCTCCGAGAACATCAGACACACGGGTTGGGACCACCAAGAGTGGACAGGTTGTCTATCGCGGGAAAAAGGGCGGATACTACGTTCTGACGCCAAGTGGCCGGAAGCGCTACGTCAAGGAATCGGACGTCATCTTTGACTCCAGCAAGTAGCAAGTCCCGTCCCGTTGATACACAGCCTTCGCGCCAAGCAGCCATCGGTCTGCTTGTTGCAGCAGCAGCACTTTGGAGCTTGGGCGGTGTGCTCATCAAGCTTGCCCAGTGGCATCCACTCGGGATTGCGTCGGTGCGGAGTGGTGTTGCTGCACTGACGATCGCTCTCATTGTGCGCGTGCAGTACCGGCGGTTTCCACGCATTCTTCCGCAGAGCACTGCAGGGTGGGGTGCAGCAGTGGGCTACGCTGGAACGGTCATCCTTTTTGTGCTTGCAACAAAACTCACAGCTGCTGCTAACGCCATCGTGCTTCAGTACACCGCACCGCTGTACGTCGCGCTCGGTGGCAGTGTGTTCCTTGGCGAACGTGTTCGCCGTACGGAATGGGTGTTGCTCGGATTGATGCTCGGCGGAACTGCAATCTTTTTCGCTGGAGAACTGACGCTAAGCGGCATGCTCGGCAATCTTGCGGGAATCGCAAGTGGCATCGCGATGGCAGCGATGACGCTCTGCATCCGCGTAGCGCGTGATGGATCTGCACTCGAAGCACTCGTAACTGGCAATCTTCTCGCCGCTGCAACTGGACTCTGGCTGTGGTCGGATCTCCCCCACTTGGATGGGAGGACGCTCGCAGCACTGGGGTTGCTCGGTGTGGTGCAGCTTGGGATCCCTTATGTGCTCTTTGCGCGGGCGTTACGCTCAGTCCGCGCCATTGAAGCGGTGATGCTCACGATGCTCGAGCCGATCGCTAATCCGCTGTGGGTGATGCTTGCGCTTGGCGAGCACCCAAGTGGATGGGCGCTTGCAGGAGGGTTGCTCGTTGTCGGCTCGACAGTTGCGCGTGCAGTGCTGAGTTATTCCCGATCCTCAGGCGATGAGTCATCGGCATCATCGGTTTCGAGTGGAGGGACGTCTTCCTGAAGCTGCTGGTGACGGACAGTCTGCGCCTCGGCAAGGAAGATGACGTTCTCGGCGATATTCGTTGCGCGGTCTGCAATGCGTTCAATGTTGTGAAGCCCGATGATCAATCGCGTCCCGCTCTTGATCAGGTGCGTATATGCCTCCATCTGCGCGATGATTGCTGCCGATAGCTCACGCTCGAGTGTGTCCACGATGTCGTCCGTTGCAAGGACATGCTTTGCCAATTCAGGGTCATTTCCCACAAATGCATCGAGGCTTGCTTTGACCATCGTGAATGTTGCTCTGGTGATGCGCTCAAATCCTACGCGGTCGGCGAGCATATGCGCATCACTATCGAACGCCAGCCGAGCAACGATGACGGCATAGTCACCGATACGCTCGAATTCGTTGTTGATCTTGATTGCCGCCAGTAGCAACCGTAAGTCGCGTGCGACCGGCTGCGAGAGTGCAAAGATGCGCTGCACTTGCTTGTCAATCTTCAAATCGAGCTTATCTACTTTGTCGTCGCGTTCGATGACCAGCTCTGCAAGCGTTGTATTCCCCTCCAGAAGCGCACGGAACGCAAGCTCCACTTGCTCCTCAACCAGTGAGCCCATGCGGATGAGCCGCGTGCGGAGTTTATCGAAGTCTTCTTCGAACTGTCGGTACATCGAACCCTCGCTGGTAAATTCCTGCATCGTCCAGAAAGCAATCGTGGCACCACATCGGGTGGATACCACACACACGCAGTTGCACCCGACCACTTCTCATCCGAAACGGCCGGTGATGTATTCTTCCGTCTGGCGTTTGGACGGATTGGTGAAAATCTTTCGTGTTTTGTCGAACTCAATGAGTTCGCCTAGGTACATGAACGCCGTCCAATCGCTCACGCGGGCTGCCTGCTGCATGTTGTGCGTGACGATGACGATCGTGTACGTTCGCTTGAGCTCGTAGATCAGCTCTTCGATCTTCGCGGTCGCGATTGGGTCGAGGGCACTCGTCGGCTCGTCCATCAAGAGCACCTCCGGCTCGATCGCAAGTGCACGTGCGATGCAGAGTCGCTGCTGCTGCCCGCCGGAGAGCGACGTTGCCGGTGCACGCAGGCGGTCCTTGACTTCATCCCAGAGTGCAGCACGCCGCAAGGCTTCTTCGGCGATTTCCTCAAGCAGCGAACGCTTCCGAATCCCATTGAACCGGAGTCCTGCAACGACGTTATCGAAAATGCTCATCGCCGGGAATGGGTTCGGTTTTTGGAAGACCATCCCAATTCGCCGCCGGACGAGCGTAGCGTCGAGCGTGGTGATATCCTCACCGTCGAGCAGGATGCGTCCTTCGACCCGTGCGTTCGGCTGGATGTCATGTAAGCGGTTGAGCGCTCGCAAGAACGTGGACTTGCCGCAGCCCGACGGTCCAATGATCGCGGTGACTTTGTTCGTGCGAATTGCGATCGAGACATTCCGAATCGCAGCCTTGCCGTCGAAGAGCACGGTCACATTTTCCGTTACGATACGGAAGCGCTCTCTGCCGTGATCATCGCTCTGTGGCAATGGCTCTGAGCTGTCGTCACCGAGCGTATGCGTTTGCTGTTCCTGTTGCTGCGATGGCTCCATCACTGCTCATGCTCAAAGTGGGTTCGCGAAACTACCAGCCGCAAGACGATGCTGAGTACAAGCACCAGCCCGATGAGCACGAGTGCCCCTGCCCACGCTTGGCGATGCCAGTCCTCGTAGGGTGCGACGGCGTACGTAAAAATCTGCACCGGGAGCGTTGCAATGGGTTGGTCGAGTGTGGTATGCCAGAAACGGTTGTTGAGTGCCGTAAAGAGCAGCGGCGCGGTTTCGCCTGCTGCACGAGCTACAGCGAGCAGAATACCTGTGACGATCCCCCGCGACGCCGCTCGGAGGATGATGCGGAGCACGACGACCCACTGCGGGATACCGAGCGCAAGCCCTGCCTCACGAATGTGGCGCGGCACCAGGCGGAGGATTTCTTCGGTAGTCTTGATGACGATTGGCAGCATCACGATGGCAAGCGCCGCTGCCCCAGCATACGCCGAGAAATGCCCTATCGGCTTGACGACAACAGCATAGGCAAAAATACCCAGCAGAATCGAAGGCAAGCCGAGCATCACCTCGGTTACAAAGCGAATCGCCGCTGCCAGACGCGCGGATGCGTACTCGCTAATGAAAATGCCCGCCAATATCCCCAGGGGAATTGCTACAAGCGAGGCCAGACCCACTACAATGCCACTACCAACGATTGCGTTCGCCATCCCACCACCCACCTCGCCGACCGGCTTGGGGAGTTGCGTGAAAAAGTCCCACGTCAAACCCGGAATCCCTTCGCGGAGCGTGTACCAGATCACCGCTATCAGCGGAAAAAGCACCACCACCGTTGCAAGTGCAACCACACCGTGACCAAGCGCATTGACAATGCGGCGACGATATTCAACCCATGGCGATGGTTGCAAGCGGCGTTCGATCATTGCTGGCTGTAGCGACGAGCGATACTCCAGACCAACAGGCGTGCGACGATGTTGACCACCAGCGTGGTCAACAGGAGCACAAGCCCTATCTCGATGAGTGCACTGACGTAGAGCGGCGTTGTCGCTTCGGTGAACTCGTTGGCAATGACTGACGCCAGCGTGTAGGCAGGTTGGAGCAAGCTTGTGTGGATCGACGGATCGTTGCCGATGACCATCGTCACCGCCATTGTCTCGCCGAGCGCGCGACCAAGTCCGAGGATGATTGCCCCGAAGATGCCCCAGCGGGCAGTCCCGATGACTGTTCGAATTGCCTCCCACCGCGTCGAACCGAGTGCTAGTGCTGCTTCGCGCTGGGCGCGAGGAATCGCCAGCAGCACATCCCGCGCTACCGACGTGATAATCGGCGTTACCATGATCGCCAAAATCACTGCTGCACTGAGCATGCTCGGGCCGGTCGCTGGCGGTGCAACGAGCGGGATGGCCTCGCCCCAGGTTTCCGCAAGCGGCATCGAGACATGCTCGAGCAGCCACGGCACAAGTACGAAGATGCCCCAAACTCCATAGACAACGCTCGGCACAGCGGCCAGTGCCTCGATCAAAAACGACAGAACGCTGCGCACCCATCCTCGCGCAATCTCCACCAAGAACACCGCTGCACCAATACTCAGCGGCACTGCCAAGAGCAGCGCAAGCAGCGAGGAAACAAGCGTCCCATAGATGAACGGCAGCGCACCGAATTCCTCCGCGACGGGGTCCCAAACGCTGCGGGTGAGAAAGCCAATCCCAAACGCCTCGATCGAAGGGCGAGATTCAACAACAAGTTGCGCAATGACTGCCAAGAGTGTCAGGAGAACGACGATGCCCGCAATCAAACACAAACCGAAAAACACAGTATTCCCCACCGCGCCACGCCATGGATACGCAAAACGCCGTCCTTGCGGCACCGTACGAACGCTGGAAACTTCGGCTGCCATCGTCACAAAAGGTGTTCGCTCCGCGAAAATACTGGTCACGCATGCCCATCAGCTGCCCACCACAGGTAAAATCACCGTAACATCGCTGCGGAGTGGAAAACAACCACCCCCTGCCGCAGAAGGCAGGGCGCTGTTGCGGGATTTGTCCTCTTGTGTGCTGCGCTCTGGTGCGTGCTGGTAACGGTTGCATAACCTCCTCGGTGCATTTTTGCGTCGGTCAAAGCGTTCGATTGATGCACATGCTTTGGGTTCGCGTGGCGTTCGTGGTTGCGCTTTGCGCGCATACACTCCTTGCGCAAGCATCTGTCAGCTCCGGTCCGATGGTCGGCTTTGCCGATATGCGGGAAGTTCATCTCTGGGTGCAAACCACCGCACCAGCGCGCGTTGCAGTCCGCTATGCGGATACCGCCGAGCCGGTGCGCTGGTACTGGACTCAGCCGCAAATGACCAACCGCGACGATGGCTTCACCGCACACCTTGTCGCTGATAGCGTCCAGCCGGGCCGGGTGTACCGCTACGAGCTGTATCTCGACGGTAGCCGCATCGAGCGCCCGTACGCCCTGCTGTTCCGCACGCCGCCGCTCTGGCAATGGCGAACCGACCCACCACCGTTTCGTTTCGCGCTCGGTTCGTGTGCGTACATCAACGATCCGCCCTACGACCGACCGGGCAAGCCCTACGGCGGGAACTACGAGATTTTCCGCGCAATCGCAGCAATGCAGCCGTACTTTTTCCTCTGGCTCGGCGACAACGTGTATTTGCGCGAGCCGGACTGGAACACCTGGACCGGGATTGTCCACCGCTACACGCACGACCGTGCAACCAAGGAGCTTCAGCCACTGCTGGGCGGGTGCTCGAACCTTGCAATCTGGGACGACCACGACTACGGCCCCAACGATGCTGACCGCGGCTTTTGGAACAAGTACCAAACGCGCCGCGCATTCGATCTATTCTGGGCCAATCCACCCGCTGCATTCCCAGATGGCGGTATAACGACCAAGTTCTCCTGGGGCGATTGCGACATCTTCCTGCTCGACGATCGCTGGTGGCGCAGCCCGAACAATCGCAAAACCGGCGAACGCAGCTACCTTGGCGAGCAGCAACTCCAGTGGCTCATTGACAACTTGGTCTCTTCGACCGCAACGTTCAAGTTCGTCTGCATCGGCGGGCAAGTGCTCAACCCCGTTGCACGGTTCGAAAACTACGCAACCTACCCAGACGAGCGACAGCGCTTGATCGAGGCAATACGGCGCGAGGGCATCCGGAACGTCATCTTCCTGACCGGCGATCGCCACCACACAGAGCTCAGCCGGTACGCCGAGGGCGATAGTCTTGTGCTCTACGACCTGACGGTATCGCCGCTTACTTCTTCCCCCAACGTCAATGCCGCCAGCGAGCCGAACACGCTACGGGTCGAGGGGACACTTGTGATGGAGCGCAACTTCGCCACAATTGACGTCGAGGGACCGGCCAATCGCCGGCAGCTCCGCATCCGCGTCTTCGGTGCCGATGGCAGCCTCAAGTGGGAACGCATCATCCCCGCCCAGCCGCGTTGAGGGCGCGGGTAGTACACCTACGAGCGGCTCTTCTTCGTCCTTGAGCGACCACCAGCTCACTTACTCGCGTTTCGATGCCCATCGGTAAACTCTTATTCACCCACGCTGCACCGATCATTGCCACCGGACGCAGACGCTCAGTTACGCCCGACGACATGCTCCCATTCGACGAGCGGCTCGATCCCGCCGAGGCTGAGCAGATGCTCAGTTCGGTGGATTGGCGCTCCCCCTGGCGAGCGCTCTGGCAGTGTTATTGGTCGGCTGGCGCGCCATCCCGCCGAGCAATCGCACTCAGCCTCGGGCGACTTCCGCTTGTGCTCGGAGCGCCGCTGCTGCTTCGCCTGCTGCTGGAGCAGCTAACACTCCTGCAACAAAACGCCACAGCAATCCCGTCCACACTTGCGCTCGGTATCGCCCTTGCCCTGACTGTTGCCGCAGACGGTGTCGGCATCCAGCACTACTACTACAACGCACTCTGGACGTATGCGCGCATCAGCGGCGGTCTCAACATGCGGATCTACCGCCACGCACTCGCACTCGACCGCCGCGCACTCCAGCGACGCCACACGGGCGATATCGTCAACCACATGGCAAGCGATAGCGAGGGCATTGCAGAGCTATCGTTCATCCTGCCGGAAATGCTCTCGAGTCTGCTCTTGATTGTCGGCAGCCTCGCAGTTCTCGGCTCGATTCTTGGCATCGCTGCCTCGGCTGCAATTGCAGCGCTTTTGGTGCTCGGTCCGCTCTCCCATGCAGCGGCACGCCGCTTCGCCCGGACCGACAACGAACTCTGGACCTGGCGCGACAAGCGCGTCTCGCTGGTCTCACAAATCTTGAGCGCAATTCGCTTGGTCAAGTACTTTGCCTGGGAACGCCCAATCGAACGCGAGATCAGCAACCTCCGCCATAGCGAACTCGCTGCTGCTCGCCGCCTTGTGCAAAACGAGGCACTAAGCACGGTCTTCTTCCTCGCATCAACGACAATCGTTGCACTTATCGGTTTTGGCGTGTATGTGCTCCTCGGAGGGGAGCTGAGCGCTGCCGTGGTCTTCCCAACGCTGCTGGTACTGATGCAACTGGAAGGCCCCGTCGGTCACCTGCCGCACTTTATCAAGAACACTGCGCATGCTTACGTCGCTGCAGAACGCCTCGGTGATTTCTTCCGGCTGCCAAGTATCCTGAACCATCCGACCGAAGCGGCACCGTGTCCGGCTGCGCCTGCTCTCCACATGGACAACGTATCGGTCCACTACGACGATGGAACGCGCGCGCTCGACTCCATTTCACTCCACATCGAGCCCGGCTGCGCAGTTGCAATCGTCGGCCCTGTCGGAAGCGGCAAGACAACGCTCCTCCAATCGCTCCTGGGCGAAGTGGCTGCAGAAGGTCGCATCGAATGGCAGTCCAGCGATGGCACGCCCTGCGTACCGCGCATCGCGTACGTTGCGCAAGAACCGTTCATCCTCAACGCAACCGTTCGCGAGAACATCCTCTTCGGCAATGCCATGGACGACGCTGAGCTCGAGGCAATCATCCGTGATGCTGCGCTGGCTGAAGATCTTGCGGCACTTCCAGCAGGTCTGGAAACAGAGATCGGCGAACGCGGCGTCACACTCTCCGGGGGTCAAAAAATGCGGATCGCGCTCGCACGGGCTGCTGCAGCGGAGCCAACCGTCGTTCTACTCGACGATCCGCTCGCCGCAGTAGATCCGCGTACCGAAGCACACCTTGTCGAGCACCTGCTCTTCGGACGGTGGCAAGCGATTACGCGCATCGTCGCAACACACCGCTTGGAGCACCTCCGACGCTTCGACCGCATCGTTGTGCTCAACGCCAATGGCAGCATCGAAGCGGTCGGCACCTTCGCAGAACTATGCGAGCGCTCCGCGAGCTTCCAGAGACTCATCGAGGAGTACCGCCAAACCCAACAGCCAAACCAGCAAACTGTGCAACCAGTCGCAGCGTTACCCTCCCTTGAGCATCGGCAGAACGGGAAGCTCATCGAAGAAGAGGATCGTGCCGTCGGGGTTGTCAAAGCCGAGCTGTTCTGGTACTATCTGCGTTTGTTCGGCGGTAGAACGCCCGCACAGACAGCACTCATCCTCGGCGGGATGGCACTGCTTGGAATTGCGATCGTCGCACTACCGATGGTGCAAAGTCTCTGGCTCGGAAAACACGGGCAGAACGCGCCGCCCTGGACAGTGCTCGGCATCTACGCGGCATTAGGGCTTGCATCGCTTGCAGCGCACTACGCCGAACGTCGCGTGTGGATGGAACGGGCACTTGTCGCAAGCGCCCGAATTCACGAGCGCATGCTCCGCGCTGTGCTCCGCGCACCACTGCGGCTTTTCGATTCAACTCCGAGCGGACGCATCCTCAATCGTTTCGCACGCGATACCCAAGCAATTGACGACGAACTTGCCTGGAACTTCGAAAGCGCAGTGCGTTCCTTTGCAGCAATGCTCGGCACGCTCGTGCTCATCGCAGCAGTTGCACCGCTGGTGTTGCTGATTTCAGCACCGGCACTGGTGGTGTACTACCGCATCCAGCGCGACTACCGCCGTGTCGCCCGCGAAGCCAAACGATTCGAGAGCATTGCGCGCTCCCCACGCTACGCCTTGTTCAAGGAGACGCTCAGCGGCCTGCTCACACTCCGAGCATTCGCGCAGCAGCAGGCGTTCCTCGACCGATTCGATCGCGCACTGCGCCACTACCTGCGGATGTACTGGAGCAACATTTTGATCAACCGTTGGTTCTCGGCACGCGCACCACTGGTCAGCAGCGTGATTGCGCTGGTGACGGCGATCGTCCTGGTTGCGATGGTCGCAAGCGGCTCGCTGAGCGCGGGCATCGCCGGCGTTGTGCTCACGTACACGATCACGTTCTGGGGGAACTTGAACTGGTGCGTGCGCGCGTTCAGCGAAGTCGAGTCGCGGATGACCTCGCTCGAACGTGTCCACGCCCTTGGGAGCGTCCAGCCTGAACCGGACGTGACGTGTGCGCCTCCACTCGAACCATCGGCGCCGTGGATTGATACGCCCAGTTCCACCGCTCGTGGCGCAGCGATTACGTTCGACCGCGTGTGGGTACGGTACGCACCGCACCTTTCGTGGGTTCTCCGCGACGTAAGCATCGAGATTCCTGCCGGCGCGCACGTTGGAATCGTTGGGCGGACAGGCTCCGGCAAAAGCACACTCTTCCAAGCGCTCTTCCGATTTGTCGAACCAGAGCGCGGACGCATTCTCATCGGTGGAGTCGAGCACTGTCGCATTCCGCTCGAGCGGCTTCGGACAGCGCTCAGTGTTGTTCCGCAGGACCCACTACTCCTACTCGGCACAATCCGGAGTAACCTCGATCGGTGGGGACGCTGCTCGGATCGGCAACTGTGGGAAGCGCTCAAGATGGTCGGTCTTTCCGATACTATCGAGGCAATGGGTGGGCTTGATGCCCCGATCGGGGAGCAAGGCGGCAATCTTAGCCAAGGGCAACGCCAGCTTCTCTGCCTTGCACGAGCGCTGCTAGTCAACGCAAGAGTGATCGTGCTCGACGAGGCCACTGCGAGCATTGACGTGCTCAGCGATGCAGCGATTCGCCAGACTCTGCGCCATGCCTGCCGGGATGTGACCGTCCTGACGATTGCACATCGCCCTGCCTCCGTTGCCGACGCCGACATGATCGTGGAGCTTGCCAGCGGCAGTGTTGCACGTATCTGGAAACCGCCGGAAGCGATTACCCCTTCGCCAGATCGAGCAACGCTCGGTATTCTTCCGCCGTCAGCGGCATAACCGACAGACGCGATTGCTTGATCAGCGGCATCGAGCTAAGCGCAGCTGTCGCTTTGATCGTCGCAAGCGGTACAGGACGACCGAGCCAGCGCTCGAAGGAAAGATCAACGCAGTCCCATTCCTCTTCTGCCGTCGGGTCAGGATATGCCGCCTTCGCAACGCGGGCAAGCCCCACTGCTGCACGCTCATCGCCACTGTGGTAGATGACGACACGATCGCCGACCTGCATCTGACGAAGGTAGTTGCGTGCTTGGTAGTTCCGCACGCCAGTCCATGCTGTGGTGCCTTCGCGCTCAAGATCAGCAAACGAATACTCCTCTGGATCGCTCTTGACGAGCCAGTACTGCAGCGTGCTCATTGTCCGTTCAATGCTTGGACGATAAGCTCCTCGATTCGTACATTCGGATCATCGGGAGGCTCGATCGTACGAGTCGCCCCCCCGCTGAGCACCAGGAAGAACGTCGGCAATCGCTGCACGTGGAACCGCGCCATGTGGGCATGCTTGGTTGAGGCCGTGCGCATGGATATGATCGCAATCTTGCTTTCGCTAAAACCAGCAAGCTCCATACACCGAACAAAGTGCGGGAAGTGCTTCTGTGTTCCGTAGCAACTGCACGAAGGATTGACGAAAAGGTAACATGAATCGAGTGTGCCAAGCTTTGCTTGGATCTGCGCAACAAGCGCGGGATCGGGCTGATAGCTATCCTTCTCCTGGAGAAACCACGCGTAGCCAGGCTGACGCGCAATCTGGGAAACGGTGAATTCTTCCGCAACGTACTCCGTCGGGGACTCGCTGCAACCCATCCATACTGCCACGAACACGGCAACAAGACTGAGCGCCTTCATAGTTTTGCCCATCAACGTGTCGAAAATCCAGTGCAAATATCGCACATCAGCCCGCACAAACCAAACACTACCAGACGATGATTCGCACGCACCTGGTCAGAGGCTTTCTGCTTGTGCTTCTTGGGGGAATGGCATTTACTGGGCTCGAGCGCGCACCACTCGAAGAACAGCCGTTCGTGCCGCTGACTGTTCTCCTTGCAGCAGTCGTCGGCGGGCTGCTCCAATTTGCATGTGCAGTGCTCTCTGTCAGCGGAGTTGAGACCCACCGCATCCGGAGCATCGCAGTGGGTATCAACGTTGCACTGCTTGCTGCAGTAGCTCCTGCTGCCATCGGAGCATTCGGTCGAATGCTCACCGGTTTCGCAACGTTTGGTCCCGTCATTACCGTTGCTGTCGCACTGTTGCTTGTGCTCGCCGTCGTCGGCAGCGTTCGTCGGCTTCGGTTGGGAAAGTGAGCACCCGTCGCTGCGCCGCCGTTCCCTCGCACGCGCCGGTACTTTTGCAGCATGAACGCGTTCCCTGTGCTGAGACTTCGCCCCGGCGAGCACCGCCGCATCCGCCACGGACATCTGTGGGTGTACCGCGACGAACTCGAGCTGCCACTTCCTGCGCTCGAGGCTGGATCGCTCGTCTGCATGGAGACGTCGTATGGCTATAATCTCGGCGTTGGATTCTACCACCCAACAAGTAAGATTGCTGTCCGACTGCTGCTCTGGGATGACGCAGTAAACGAAGATTTTTTCGTCGCCCGCTTGGAGCGTGCGCTGGCACTCCGACGCGCGTTCTACGGCGAGAGCACCGTGTACCGGCTTGCCTTCGGTGAGGCAGATTTCCTCCCTGGGCTCATCGTGGATCGCTATGGGGATGTCGTTGCAGTGCAGTACCTTTCAGCAGGCATGGACCACTGCTCGCCACTGATCATCTCAGCGATACGGCGGGTGCTCCCTACGGTATGCGGAATTGTTGGAAAAAACGATTCTGTCCTTCGCGAGAAAGAAGGGCTGCCACGGCAGGAAGCGATTCTCTGGGGGAGCGTGCCCGAGTGCATCGAGCTTGCTCTTGGATGTATTCGCATGCATGTGGACATCCTCGGGGGGCAGAAGACAGGGCTCTACCTCGATCAGCGCGCTAATTACGAACTCGTTGCGCGTTTTGCTCGCGGCCGGCGGGTGCTCGATTGCTTCACGCACCAGGGTGGCTTTGCGCTGCACTGCGCACGGTACGGCGCCACCGAGGTGGTCGGCGTTGATAGCTCCGATGCCGCGCTTGCGTTGGCGCAGCGCAATGCTGCGTTCAACGGTGTTGCCGATCGCTGCCACTTCGTCCAGGCAGATGTCTTTGAGTTTCTGAAAGCCGCAGTTTCGCGACGGGAGCAGTGGGATATGGTCATCCTCGATCCGCCAGCATTCGCCAAGAGCAAGCAGCATATCCCGAGCGCTCTCCGCGGCTATGCGGAGATCAATCGCCGGGCATTGCAACTGCTCGGAGATGGCGGGATACTTGTGACTGCAAGCTGTTCGCACCATATCAGCGAGGCGATGCTCGCAGACGTCGTCGCCCGCGAGGCGCAGCGAGCAGGCTGCCGTATTCGGCTCATCGCGCGGGGAATGCAGTCCCCATGCCATCCGATCTATGCTCCCATGCCCGAGACGGCGTATTTGAAGCTGCTTATCTACGAGGTTGTGCGGCTGGCAGCACCGTAGTTTTGCAGCGTTTCTTCACACATGCACAGCTGACATCATGCGACATCTTCTGGCGGCTCCTGCGATTGGCATTTTCCTCGTTGGATCGGTCCTGGCACAGCAGGGTGGTGACCAACTCGGTGAAATCACCTTTGAGGAGTTGCAGGACAAGCAATCCGGCTCGGCGTACTTCGGCATTGGTGCAGGCTACGTCGGCGGCTTTTGGTTCTTCCCTGCCCAGGATATCAGCGCCAATCTGGTCATGCCATACGCGAGGCACGGCGTCTACACAGCGCCCATCTTCACCAGCGGCATCAATGCATTTCTGACGTTGAGTTTAGTAGGCAATCTCCGTGTTGGGTTCGAGGCGCTCAGCGGTTCGCAAACGCACACAGCAAGCACCGGTGGGAGTGAACATCGGGCTTCGCTCTCGCTGTCGAGCGCTGCGCTGCAAGTGGACTACGCCTTCCCTCTCCTGCGAGGGCTCATCGCGGCGCCGGGAGTGTACCTTGGCCGAGGGACGCTCCAGTTCGAACATACCAGCGGCCCGAGCAGCACCGACTGGCCTAACGGCAACGGCGATTTAGGACGGGCTGTCACCAGTACGCTTGCGGCGCCGTTCTGGCTGGTGCGCCCGACACTCTCCATCGAGTATGCGGTCAGTGGCTATGCAGCAGTTCGAGCGTGGGGAGGCTACAGCGTCACCGCGATGGGCACCTGGCAAGAAAACAGCATCACGACGGTCAACAACGTTCCATCGGGGCTGACCGCCCGAGGTTTTGTTGCAGGCTTTGGTGTATTCATTGGTTTGTTCCGCAGCGAGTAGCGGGCCGATCGGTGGATGGGACCTTAGCTCAACGGTCAGAGCAGCGGACTCATAATCCGTTGGTTGGGGGTTCGAATCCCTCAGGTCCCACTGCGTTGACGTAGTTGTCAGCGAGTGCGAAGCGCTGGGGATACGTAAAGTCACAGATGCCGGCGGGCTTTCGCGTGGGGGATGCACCATTGAACCTTTTTCATCCCTTCTCCCCTTTCCCGACGCAGCACGTGTGGAATAGGCGAGCCTGCCGCACTGGTTCGCTGCACCTATTCTCTGCGCAGCGCTTAGGGCTTCGATAGCTCCAGCATACGCTCCAGTGGACGTCGGGCGCGCTCGATGAGGTCGGGATCGAGCCGCACTTCTGGTTCCCCAGTAAGAAGGCAACGGTAGAGCTTGTCGAGCGTGTTGAGTTTCATGTAGGGGCATTCGCTGCACCGGCAGCCTTCTTGCTCGGGAAGGGCGGCAATGAAGTGCTTCGATGGCGCTGCCTTCTTC
>RFIK01000087.1 GCA_003695605.1 Chlorobiota bacterium | reverse complement strand
TGACGATCGTGCGGTAAACAGCCGCGCGGAGCGCAAGATGTACGGAGCGAGGGCACAGCGACGCTGTGCCCTCGCATGCTATGAGGAACTGGCCTCCTTGGTGCGGTCCAGAAACCTGCGGAGGTGCTCCTTAAGGAACGTAAACTATTGGCCCTGCTCTACGTTCTGCAGCAAGTACGCCTTGATAAAGTCATCGAGATCGCCGTCCATGACAGCGTGCACGTCGGTTTTTTTGAGATCGGTTCGGTGGTCGTTGACCATCGTGTACGGCTGGAATACATACGAGCGGATCTGGCTCCCCCACTCGATTTTCTTTTTCTGGCTTTCGAGAGCTGCTTGCTCCTGCATGCGTTGTTCACGTTCGCGTTGGTAGAGCTTTGCTTTGAGCATGCGAAGCGCACGCTGGCGGTTCTGGTGCTGCGACCGCTCCTGCTGACAGCTGACGACGATGCCCGTCGGGATATGGCGCAGACGCACTGCTGTCTCGACTTTGTTGACGTTCTGCCCGCCCTTGCCGCCAGAGCGGAACGTTTCCATCTCGATGTCGGCGGGGTTGATGTCCACAGTGATGGTATCGTCCACGAGTGGATACACGAACACCGAGGCAAAGGACGTATGCCGCCGCGCGTTGCTATCGAAGGGAGAAATGCGGACTAAGCGATGGACGCCGCTTTCACCCTTGAGGTAGCCGTAGGCGTAGGGACCTTCGATTTCGAGTGTGGCCGATTTAATGCCCGCTACTTCGCCTTCGACCATATCGGCAAGGCTGACGCGGTAGCCCTTACGCTCTGCCCAGCGCGTGTACATCCGTAGCAGCATCTCTGCCCAGTCCTGGGCTTCGGTACCGCCAGCGCCGGCGTTGATGTCGAGCATTGCGCCGAGCCGATCATTTTCTCCTGAGAGTAACTTTTCGAGCTCGGCGCGGTCTAGCTGCTCTTCGAGTGCATCAAGTTCGCGGTCGAGTTCTGCCTGGAGTGATTCATCGCCTGCTTCGCTGGCAAGCTCGATGAGCGCTGCGATATCATCGGCGCTTCGTTGAAGCGTTTCCCAGCCGCGGACAATTTCTTCCAGTTCTGCAATCTGCCGCATGGTGTGCTGTGCTGCTGCGGGATCATCCCAGAACGTCGGCTCGCTACTTGATGCTTGAAGTTGTGCGATCTGCTTGCGTTTTGCAGTGACGTCAAAGAAACCTCCCGAGTTGTTCAATTCGGTTGCGGCAGGACTCGAGCCGCTCGCGCTGGATCTCGAACATCGCAACAGTGGCCGTGGTGGTGAATACGTGCTGCGAAATTACAGCACGGTAACAGCCGCCCTGTAACTTTGCCATTCAAGATGAAGCAGCAATGGTCACTCCAAACCCGCATGATCAGCGCACTGACGGGCAGCATCGCTGCGGTGTGGCTCGCCAGTGGTGCGATAGCGTTCTGGCTCGATACGGCCGGGCATCTGTGGGGGGTCTGGCTTGTGCTGGGAATTGCTCTTACGATCGCCGCTCGTGCACTTGCAGAGCGATGGCTCCGTGTGCATGTTCAAAGGCCACTGGCGGAGATCGAGGCTGAACTTTCGGCACTGTCGCTCGGCGTCAAGCGTGAGCGTGCCCGTTTTTCCACTGCGGAGCTCGATGACATCGCTCGTGCGCTCGAACGGGTAGCCGATCGCATCACAACAATCGAAGAATCGGTCGAGCACCTACAGAAAGTGCGATCGCAGTTTTTGGCAAACGTTTCCCACGAGCTACGCACTCCGCTGTTTGCGATGGGCGGCTACCTGGAGACATTGCTCAGCGGTGCTCTGGAAGACCCGACCGTTGCACGGACGTTTCTCGAGAAAGCGCACGCGAATCTGGAGCGGCTCTCGACGTTGCTTGCCGATCTTATCGAGATTGCACGCATCGAGTCGGGCGAAATGCGCTTGAGCTTTCGCTACTTCGACGTCGCAGAACTTGCTCGTGCAGTGGGGCACCAATTCGAACAGCAAGCCCAGCAGCAGAACGTTCAGCTGGAAGTTGTCGCGCCAGCTGAGCAGCTTGCCTATGGAGATCGCGATCGCATTGGGCAGGTGCTGGCGAATTTGCTGTCGAATGCGATCAAGTACAACGTACCCGGCGGTTCAGTGATGCTGACGGTCGAGCGGGAGAATGGTCGCGTACTGGTGAGCGTTGCCGATACGGGAATTGGCATTGCGCCGGAGCATCAATCGCGGGTGTTTGAGCGGTTCTACCGTACTGACGCCGCCCGCTCTCGCAGCGTCGGGGGAAGTGGCTTAGGGTTGGCGATCGTCAAACACATCCTCGAAGCGCACAATGCACCGTTCGAACTGCACAGCGAAGTCGGTAAAGGCACAACGATTCGATTTTGGCTCAAATCTTAGCCGCCAAACGAGGAGCGCCATCCTTGCCGCGACGGAAGCATCCCGCGCTGCAGTCGCCGATTGCGGATGATGACCCACGCGATGAACACAATCGCGCCCAGGACGATGAGCACAAAAAGCAGCTTTGCCAGCGAAAATGTCGGCGGGTAATATTCCACCGTGCCATCTGGACGCGGGACGTAGTATGGCTGCGTGTAGTAGAACGCCGGATGGAATGGTGTAAACCACAGCCAGGAGGTATGCCCCAGCAGGTATCCCATCAGCAAGCCATCGCCGTACCCACCGTACGAGTGAACGATGACGTTCCGTTGCCCTTCGGATGTGGGAAGCGTGCGCACTTCCTGACGCCGTGGGATTCCATACGAGCGGCGATAGCTTTCCGGAGAGGCGAGCGGAGTACCGATCGCACGCGGAATGGAGCTGCTCCTTGATAGCGGCTGCCGTGCCGATAGCGGCATTGCCGGCTCCTGCGTTCGCGTGCCACCGAACGACCGCGGCGCAGCAGAACGTGGTACGCTGTACGATCGGCTCCCACCGAACGAACTCGGAGGTGCTGAACGCGGCACGCTGTAGCTACGGCTTGCCCCACGCGAACCACCAAACGATCCACTCCGACGCTGTGCAAAGGCATCGCTGCTCAAAAGGAGCACCACCACAGCAATACCCAGCAACGCTCCAATCCATTGCGCAAATCGAACGTATCGCATCAGCAACGGGCTGCGATGAAAGGGTACATTCATGGCAGACGACGTCTAACGCTGGAGTTTCTTGCGTAGCGGTTGAGATGGGCAAGCTTAGAAAATCGGCTCAGTGGTCAATCTGCCGTCGGCTTCGCGGAAGGTAATTTCCGCTCTGAAGTCAGCGCGGTCGAGCACGCTCGGCTGCTGGCGGCGAAAGAAGAGAGACTTCGATTGCTGGCTGCTATCAGGAACGCTGATGTTGACAAATAGCTGCACGATCCCATCGAGCGGCTGGTCGTCGAGATAGACGAACGTACGTTCGATGTCGCCATCACTCTCGATGACGAGCAGCCGCATCGAGCGTGCTTCCTCTTCGGTAAACGACGGCGGCATCGTGCGGATGTGATCGAGGTAGTCTGTGAATGGATTGCGGGTGTAGAGTTGCCCATCATCACCGCGGTAGCTGATGAGCGCATCAAACGTACCATCCTCGGCAAGGTTGAGGAGCACCTGCCGTAGGCCTGCCAATTGCTCGCCGTTGTAATAGACCGCGGTATTTTCCAGCCGGCCGTTACTTTCGATGCCGAAGGTTGCCATTGTGTGTATCGCGGGCGCGCTACTGGACAAGGAGAATTGTGCCGCAAAAGTACGTCCCATCCTGGCAACGGAGCCGATACGCATAGACGCCACTGGGGAGAGAGGTTGTGTGGATACGCAGCGGCCCGCCCACCGCCGAACATGATAGCTGTTGTGTGCCTGCCAGCGACCAAAGCTCCAGCGTGAACACGCCAGCATCGGCGCAGGGGCATTCTACCGCCAGCTCCTGGCCGAGTTGGATCAGAGCGCAGGCAGCAGGTTGTTCGCCGGAGGGAACCGAGCTCGGTGTTGTCGCAATGCCGCGGAGGATGAGTGGATGCTCGCTCGGGGTAGCGTTTGTTTGCAATCGCAGAATTGCGCGTCGCTCGCCGGCAGTGCGTGGCCGGAAGCGGAGGGTGAGCGTTTGGGAGCTACTAGCGCCGATCGAGAGTGGAAGTGCAGTTTCGAGCTGGAATTCGTCAGTGCCTGCAGTGAGCGCATCAATGGATGCACCGATGATGGAGAGGACGCTTTGTCCAGCGTTGGAGATGGTGAGCAGTCGCGTGACACTCGAATCGAGCCGAACAGTGCCGAAGTCGAGTGTATCACTGGGCGTGGTGCGGAGAATCGGCCCCTCTTGGGCGATCGAAACACGGAGCGAGGCAATCGTCTGCCCCGCCATGGTGAGCGTCGCATACTGGCCAGCGGTGGTCCCGAAGGCGGCAGTTGCGCTCCCCCCATTGCCAGTGAGAATCGGTTGCCACGTTGTGGCACTATCGGCAGAGCGCAGGACCTGGCTGCCACTGCAAATGGCAAAGAGAAATCGTGATCGGAGCGGTGCGTAGAGTGCCACGGGTAATGGATTGCTCATCGGTGTCCCGACCGGCGTCCAGGTTATCCCGCCGTCAGTGGTGCGATAGATGCTCATCGCTTGCTGCCCGCTGCTTGGCTGGAGAAGGCAGTAGCCGAGCGTGCTGCTGGAG
>RFIK01000001.1 GCA_003695605.1 Chlorobiota bacterium | reverse complement strand
GCTGCGTGGATGACACCGTTGGAATCCTGGAACAGGCGTTTGATTGTCTCGCCGAGGTGATGGCGCACGTACTCGGTCAGGACGTCGGTGTTCTTGGTGACCTTGACGTACTCGAGCAGTGCTTCCAGAATCGTCGGCAAATCGCGGATTGGAATTTGCTCGCGCAGCAGGTTCTGCAGCACTTTCTGCACGGTCCCCAGCGGCAGTGTATCGGGTGTGATTTCCTCGACGAGCGCGGGGTAGTCCTTCTTGAGCGCTTCGATGAGTTGGCGGACGTCTTGCCGGCTGAGCAACCGATCGGCGTTGCGCCGCAAAATCTCCGCCAGGTGCGTTGCCAGCACCGTTGCCGGTTCGACGACGGTAAAGCCCTCCAGCTCTGCATTCTCGCGCTCGTGGAGCGGAATCCACGTCGCCGGGAGTCCGAAGACAGGTTCTTGCACCTCGATGCCGCGGAGCGTCCCGTCAGCATTCCCCGGATTCATCGCCAGGAGCATCCCGACGTAGAGCCGATTGCGCGCAATGATATTGCCGCGAAGTTTGATGACGTACTCGTCAGGCTCCAGGGCGAGGTTATCCCGAACGCGAACTGGCGGCAGAATCACGCCCAATTCGCTTGCTAACTGCCGGCGAATATTGGCGATGCGCCGGAAAAGATCGCCGCCGTGCTGCTCGTCGGCCAATGGCAAGAGGTTCAAGCCAATTTCAACCTCGACCGGATCTACTTTGATCAGCTCCTCGATTGGCTGCTCGGGTGATTTTTTCGCTGCGTCCGCTTGGGCGAGTTCTTCCCGGAGTTTTTCCCGTTCCGCAGATTGTGTCTGCCGTTGACGGAGCAACCCCACGCCCCCGATGGTGATTGCCAGGAGTGCAAATGGCAGGAATGGAAAACCGGGGAGCAAACCCATGACAAGAGCAACACCGGCGACAACGAGGAGTGGACGCGCTCTGCCAGTCAGTTGCATGCTCAAATCTTTGTCGAGCGACGACGCTGAACTTGTGCGGGAAATGATGAGCCCTGCAGCAACGGAAATCAGGAGAGCCGGCACTTGCGAAACCAAGCCATCGCCGATGGTCAAGATGGTGTACGTCTTCAGTGCTGCGCTCAAATCCATACCGCGCTGGAGCACGCCGATTGCAAAGCCACCGAGAATGTTGATGCCTGTAATCACCAGCCCTGCAATCGCATCTCCCTTGACGAACTTCGACGCACCGTCCATTGCGCCGTAGAACTCTGCCTCTCGCTGCAGTTGCTCGCGGCGGCGGCGCGCTTCCTTCTCGTCAATGAAGCCGGCGTTCAAATCCGCATCAATGCTCATCTGTTTGCCCGGGAGCGCATCGAGCGTAAAGCGCGCGGCAACCTCTGCAATGCGCGTTGAGCCTTTGATGATCACCACGAAGTTGATGACCAGCAGAATCAGGAACACCACCACGCCAACGACGAAGTTGCCGCTGACGACGAACGTTCCGAATGCATGGATGATCTTCCCTGCGGAGGCCTCGCTCAAGATGAGCCGTGTCGAGGCGATGTTCATCCCCAGCCGAAAGAGCGTTGCCACGAGCAGAACCGTCGGGAATGTGCTGATCTCGAGCGGCGAGGCGATATAGACCACCACCATCAAGATGAGCACCGAAAGCGCAATGTTGAGCCCCAAGAGGAGATCGAGCAAAAACGGTGGCAACGGAATGATGAGCAGTCCGAGTACGCCGAGGATGCCAGCCACCAGTGCAAGGTCCCGGTAGCGGCTCATTCCACTGAGCATCGTTTCGATCCCAGGCGGAAGCGGCGATGTGCCACCTGCGAGTGTGGCAGGCAATGCTGGTCGTTGTGCCATCCGTGGCAAGAATGATAAACCTCTCGCACCCCAGTTGCAAGCAGTGTGCCAGCTGATGCGTGCACATTAGTGCCGCCACCGCCAGAGCGCACCAACACACGCGAGCGTAAGCACTGCACCGGTGATGAAAACCAACTCAAGCCCTCCACTTCGATAGACGGCTCCGAAGAGAAGTGGTCCCACCGTCTGACCAAAGAGTGCGGCAGTGCGATTGAGCGAGAGAACCGTCCCGCGTTGCTCGGCTGATGCCAGTCGCGCCACCAATGATTGCACCACCGGTTGGTTGAGCGCCTGCGCGAACCCAAAGAGCACCGTCGGAATCACCAGCAAGGCATAAGACGGCATCGCAACGAAGAGCAGCTGTGCAGTTGCGTAGAGCATGCACGCGACGATGAGTAACAGGTGCAGCGCAAAACGCTGGCTGAGCCGCCCCACACCAAGTGCTCCGAGCGTCGTCGCAACCGACATGAGCCCGACCATTGCCCCAATGCGTTCATAGAGCGCCGGACCCTCCGGCTCCAGCAGACGAATACGCTGCTGCAGGTAGTTGAGAAACGGACCAAACAGCACCGCATACGTTGCAGCACTGATGCTCAGCAGTATTGCAAGCCCTCGACGATTGGTCCGACTACTGGAAGGTGCATCGCTGCCAACAGCTTGGTTATGCGAATGCGGTGGAATGAACATCAGCACACCAGCAGCAACAATGACGCCGAGCAGTGGCAGTGCAAATGGCCAGCGCCAATTGGCAGCTGCAAGCCACCCACTGAGTACTGGTAGTACTGCCGTCCCAATCGAAAGCACACTATGGTTGAACCCAAGAAGCCGTACGCGCTCGTGCCCATCGAAAAAATCGCTGATGAGCGTAACGTTGAGCGCACCGAGCGATGCTGCTCCAATTCCCTGTACCAAGCGCACGATGAGAAGATGCTCGAAACGCTCTACACCAAGGGCTGCAGCACCAGCTCCAGCAAAGAGCAACAGCGAACCCACAAGGACACCACGCCGCCCAACGCGATCGGCAAGGTAACCACCCAGCGGGGTCAGCACCAAGCCGGGGAGTGTGAATACTGCCAGCAGCATTCCCGCAACATCCGGTGAAACACCGAACGTCCGTTGCACAGCAGCCAGTGCTGGTGGCATCGTCGAAGTCCCGACGCCAACCATCACGGTCAAGGAAAAAATTGTCGCAACTATCAATGCACGGCGCTGTCGCTGAGGGGAATCCGATTTTCGCATCGCACACGTGTGTTGTACTGCACGGAAACGTTCAATGCATGCCGTTCGACGCCTCTTTACACCCGGACCGGTCCCCGTACATCCCGCAGTGCTCGAGGCGACTGCCCAGCAGCCGCTCTACCACCGGCACCGCGCGTTTGCGGAGCTACTCGAGCGCGTGCACACTCGGCTGCAGATGCTCTTCGAAACGAGCAGCCCCATTGCAGTGCTCACATGCTCGGCAACTGGCGCACACGAAGCAGTTGCGCGCATGCTCCATGATCGTGGGTCGGAAGCAATTGTCTGCGTCGGTGGCCGCTTTAGTCATCGGTGGGCCCAGATGCTCGAGCGTTTCGGCGCGTGTGTCCATCGCGTCGAATCGGCGTGGGGCGAAAATATCGCGCTCGATGCGCTCGAGCGGACGCTTCACGCTGCTCCACGTGCACGGAGCCTGTGGATTGTTCACTCGGAAACATCCACCGGTGTGCTCGCACGGCTGGAGGAGATTCTCCCACTGGTACGCGCGCGTGCACCGGAGATCATCGTCTGCGTAGATGCGACCAGCTCGCTGGGCATCCATCCAGTGCGCATGGACACTGCTGGCATTGACGTTGTCATTGCGTCGTCCCAAAAGGGCGTCGGCGGATTGCCAGGACTGGGTCTTGTTGCTGTCAGCAGTCGTGCACAATCAGCATTCCTTACGCAACCCGAGACGCTGTACTTTGACCTTCGAACAGCGCTCGATTCGCTCAAGCGGGCAACGACACCGTTTACCCCTGCGGTCACGCTCCTTGCTGCGCTCGATGCTGCACTTGAACTCATCGAACACGAAGGATTGCGACGTCGGTGGGAGCGCTATGCACACACGGCATCTTCGATACGCGAATGCCTGCTGACGTCTGGCTATCGCCTCTTCGGGGAGTGTAGCTCAAATGCAGTGACAGTCGCGTACGTTCCCGATCACGTTCCCGATCTTGTCGAACGGCTCGACGCTGAACATGGCATTGTTGTTGCCCGCGGGCAAGAGCGCTTCCGCGACACACTCTTCCGCATCGGGCACTGTGGGTGGTATCGCCAGGAGGACCTCGACGCGCTCTGCCACGCGCTGGCAACAGTGGCGAAGCGCCAATAGCGCAGAATTGGCGCAGTTGTTGCGGGAGGCACTTAGGTTTCCCGCCTTCGCGCCGATACTGTTCGAGTGTGCGAAGGCAGCCACGTACCAGCATGGAGAACGGCGATGGC
>RFIK01000086.1 GCA_003695605.1 Chlorobiota bacterium | reverse complement strand
GCAGCGAGCGCACAGCTACGGACGAACGGGCAATACGAGTGCTACACGCTTCCATTGTGGCGAGTGTTCCTGAACATTCTCAAACGAGCATTCAGCTTGCGTCCATGGCAAGTGGAGATGCTCTACGATCCCGCCATCGAGCAACGATTTCGTGCCCTTGCGGAAGAAGCAGACGTGATCTACGTCCACACCCTGCGTCTTGGGCGTTATCTGGAGAAGCTTCCGCTCTCGTTACGGCGGAAAGTTATCCTCGATCTGAACGATTCAATCGCGCGGCACTACGTGCGGGGGTGGCGTTCCTACCCTCTCGCACTGCGGCTGCCGGTTCTGCTCGAAGGACTCAAGTTTCGGCGCTACGAGCGTGCGATGGTCCAGCGCTTCGAGCATGTCACCATCGTGGGAGAGGACGACCGCGCATATGTGGCAGATGTTGAAGAGCACCAGAAGTGGCCGGTGGTGATCTACACGGCCGTGCCATCGCGTCAGAGGTACCAGGCACTACTCGACGCCGAGGGCGAACTCAATCTTTACTTTCTCGGCAACTACCGTTACATTCCCAACCGCGAAGGGATCGAGTGGTTTCTCAGCAAGATTTGGTCTCGGCTCAAGGAACAGATTCCTCGCCTGCGATTCTACCTCATTGGGAATGCCCCTGCATCGTTGCGCCGGCGCTACCGCATGCTCGACGGCATCGAGTGGATGGGCTTTCTCTCCGATGAGCAGCTCGATGCTGTGCTCGAACGAATGCACATTTTCATCAGTCCCGTCCGCATTGGTGCGGGCATTCAGGGGAAAATCATCGAGGCACTCTTTGCCGGAAAGCCAGTCATAGCAGCCGAAGCAGCCATGCTGTGGGTGCGGCACTTCCCGGCGCTCGAAAGGTTTATCTTCCCTGCCAACGAAGTGCCCTCGTGGAAGGGCGCCATCGAGCACGTCTTGGCGCACTACGACGAACTCTGCGCCGAACTTTGCAGCGCGCCGGTGCGCTCACTCTTGGAGCGTTCTTTTAGCGTCCAGAGCGTCGGCGCGCAGTATCGCCGGCTCGCTGATGCGATCATCGGTCGCAAGGCATCGGCTCCTCAGACGACCAGCACAAGCGCTCAGTAGCCCGGCGCGTTGTAAATTTGCCGAAGCACTATATTGAACCTCTCTCCCGTTGATTCCCATGAGCATGAACGGAAAATCCCAGCTCCACGGTGGTACAGCGATCCGCCATTGGTGGCCCGAGCGCTTGGATTTATCCATCCTCCGCCAACACTCCGAGCGCAGCAATCCTCTCGGTGGCAACTTCGACTATCGGAAGGCGTTTGCAGAGCTGGATTACTTTGCCCTCAAACGCGATTTGGCGGAGCTGATGACCACGTCGCAAGACTGGTGGCCCGCGGACTGGGGGCACTACGGCGGGCTCATCATCCGCATGGCGTGGCACAGCGCCGGCACCTACCGGATCTTCGATGGGCGCGGTGGTGCTTCGACCGGCGCCCAGCGTTTCGCACCGCTCAACAGCTGGCCTGATAATGCAAATCTCGACAAAGCCCGGCGACTGCTCTGGCCAATCAAGAAAAAGTACGGCAACTGCATATCGTGGGCAGATTTGTTTATCCTCGCTGGAAACGTCGCACTGGAAACGATGGGCTTCAAACCGCTTGGCTTCGGTGGCGGCCGGGAAGACATCTGGGAGCCAGATGCAGCGATCTACTGGGGACCAGAAAAGACATGGCTCGGCGATGAACGCTTTACCAATGGAGACCTGCAGAAGCCACTGGCCGCTACGCAGATGGGCCTGATCTACGTCAACCCAGAAGGTCCTGGCGGTAACCCAGACCCACGCGCAGCAGCCGAGCACATCCGCATCACCTTTGCGCGCATGGCGATGAACGATGAAGAAACCGTTGCGCTCACCGCAGGCGGCCATACCTTCGGGAAAACGCACGGCCGCGTGCCGCCGGAATACATCGGCCCTGATCCAGAAGCAGCGCCAATCGAGCAGATGGGCCTTGGGTGGAAGAGTAGCTACGGCACTGGCAAAGGCAACGACATCACCACCAGCGGTATCGAAGGCGCATGGACGCCGACTCCCACCAAGTGGGACAACACCTACCTGGAGATTCTCTTC
Organism: Chlorobiota bacterium; assembly: GCA_003695605.1. Lineage (GTDB taxonomy): Bacteria > Bacteroidota > Ignavibacteria > Kapaibacteriales > NICIL-2 > NICIL-2. The sequence goes on along the minus strand of RFIK01000086.1, from coordinate 8,092 downwards.
AGCTACGAGTGGGAGCTGGTCAAAAGTCCTGCGGGTGCCTGGCAATGGCTTGCCAAAGACCCCAAGCCGGAGCACATGGTGCCCGATCCATTCGAGCCCGGTGTCTTCCATCGGCCGATGATGACGACCGCAGACCTGGCACTGCGTTTCGATCCCATCTACGAGAAGATTGCCCGCCGCTACTACGAAGACCCCGCATTGTTTGCGGATGCATTCGCAAAAGCGTGGTTCAAGCTCACCCACCGGGATATGGGGCCGAAGTGGCGCTACCTGGGACCCGAAGTTCCAAAGGAGGATTTCATCTGGCAAGACCCAATTCCACCAGTGGACCATCCGCTCATCGAGGCAGAAGACATCGTAGCACTCAAAAAGCGGCTCCTCAATTCCGGGTTGAGCATTCGAGATTTGGTGTACACGGCATGGTCGGCAGCTTCGACGTTCCGAAACTCCGATAAACGAGGTGGTGCCAACGGTGCCCGCATTCGGCTGGCTCCCCAGAAGGACTGGGAAGTCAACGAACCAGAAAATCTCGCTCGGGTGCTGGGGGTGCTCGAGCGAATTCAGCAGGAATTCAATGCAAACGCAACGGGTGGGAAAAGAGTCTCGCTGGCTGATCTAATCGTACTCGGTGGCGTGGCTGCGATTGAAGTAGCAGCGCGTGCTGCTGGGTTCGATGTGGACGTGCCTTTCCGCCCAGGCCGCACCGACGCAACGCAAGAACAGACTGACGCTGAATCTTTTGCGGTACTCGAGCCAGAAGCAGACGGCTTTCGCAACTACGTTCGTTCCGATTGCAGCCGTCGTCCGGAAGAGGTGCTCGTGGATAAAGCCAATCTCCTGACGCTGACGCCAGCGGAGATGACGGTCCTCGTTGGTGGGATGCGTGCACTTGGCGCGAATTTCGGCGGTACGCGCCACGGCGTTTTCACCGAGCGTCCTGGAGTGCTAACCCCGGACTTTTTCGTCAACGTGTTGGACATGGCGATCGAGTGGATTCCCACAGGTGATGATCGCCAGCTTTTCGAAGGACGCGATCGGAAGAGCGGTGAGCGTCGCTGGACGGCAACGCGGGTGGACTTGATCTTCGGTGCGCATTCTGAACTACGTGCAATCGCGGAAGTGTACGCGCAGGATGACAATCGTGAGAAATTTGTGCGTGATTTCGTCGCTGCCTGGACGAAGGTGATGGAGCTGGATCTGCCCGATTAGGTTGCGTTGAGACAGGTTGAGGATTGGACACAAAGTAATTTCGCCTAAAACGCGACGGCGTTCTTCCCATCGCAAGCCGATGCTGCTGCACAAAGCATTCGCAGCTGAGGCTGATCTTGCCGATGCAAGCATTTTTTACCAGACGCCCGATGAGCTTCTTTCACTGCTTCAGCAGGAGCCGCTCTCTCCGAGGTCCTTGTATCAAACGGAGTATTGGAAGCCGGAAACGCTAACTGAGGCTATTGAGGCAGGACTTGTGTAGAAAGAGCACTGCTACGGTAGTGAACGGAGTAGGTTAGGTTATTTTCGTGGGCAATCGCGCGCGTTGCCGCTTGAGAGTACGAACGGCTGGAATCAGACTTTCGAAAAGACCGATGAGAGAATGGTTAGCAAAAGCACTGGCTGCATATGTTCTTCATACCCCAATTCGTCGCGGCCGTGGTACGCTCGGTAAGCTTGCATGGTGGATGTACCCCTACCCAATCATGGTGAAAAACGAGGACGGTTTCTCCATGAAAGTAAAAATTAATGATCCCAATGATCGATGGGTAGCCGGCCGATGTCCAGAACCACACTTCGAACGCCACGTTTTTGTTTCGTATTTGCAACCGGGGATGACCGTCATTGATGCAGGGGCAAATTTAGGGCTCTACACGCTTTTGATATCCAAGACGGTTGGTCCTCATGGTAGAGTGTACGCTTTTGAACCTATTCCGGACTTATGTAATCATCTCAAAGACCATCTTGCTCTCAATCATGCTACGAATGTAGAGTGCCATCAATGTGCACTTTCAGATACGCAAGGAACAACAATGATTGCTATTGATGGCGCGGTAAGCACAATCTACTTCTCGATCACCTCCCGCGTTACAGAAGTCCAACGACAACAATTGATCGTTTCGTAGCCGAAAATCACATTGATAGAATTGATGCGATTAAGGTAGATGTCGAGGGAGCGGAATTGAATGTCATTCGGGGAGCCGACACAGTAATCCGACGCGATAAACCGATACTGTTCGTCGAAATCAATTTCGCTACGTTGCCTGCGGCAGGTGTACGTCCAGAGGAGCTCTTTCGTGAGATTATCCGGTACGGCTACGCAGCGTATGTTATCCGCTCTAAGAAGGCAATTCCGGTACAGGAAACCATAGAGCCGCACGGTCAGTTGTACAATTCACCGTACGATAACTACATTTTTCTTCCACTCCATTGCTGAGTGGACACAAAGTAATTTTGCAGACTGAAGACGCCGTAGTCTTTCCGCAGCTTTCCCCTCACTTCGGTGAGGGCTTTTTGTCTCGTGCATACGTCAACCCACTGACCCCGTTGGATCATGTTCACTTGCGAAGTGCCGATAGTAGAATCAAGCCGCTTTGGCGCGTCGTGCACCGCGAGTGCGACGCTGCAATACTGCACGGCTCGTCTGCGTCCATTGTGTTGGCGCATTTGGCTGAGCCGCTAAGGCGCCGAATCGAATAAACGACTTTGTAGGTAACACAAATGGACGGCAACTTTTCGAACCGCGTACAGGAAGTCATTCGCCTCAGCCGCGAGGAAGCGCTCCGGCTCGGGCACGACTACATCGGCACTGAACACTTGCTGCTCGGGCTAATCCGTGAAGGTGAAGGCATTGCCGTCAAGATTCTGCGGAATCTGGGTGTGGAACTCCTCCGTCTCAAGAAAGCTATCGAGGACACCGTCCGCACCACGAGCGGGACACTGACGATTGGCAACATCCCGCTAACCAAGCAAGCTGAGAAAGTGCTCAAGATCACCTACCTCGAAGCAAAGCTCTACAAGAGTGAAGTCATCGGTACCGAGCACTTGCTGCTTTCGCTTCTGCGGGATGAGGACAACATTGCCGCGCAGGTGCTGGCACAGTTCGGCGTTACCTATGACGCAGCGCGGAAGGAACTCGATGCGATCACATCAGGCAAAAGCGCGGCACCTCGCGGAAGCTCGGGCACGCGTACACGAAAAAAGGATGCACCCGAACGCGTCAAAACACCGGTGCTCGATAACTTCGGACGCGATTTGACCAAACTTGCGCTCGAAGGGAAACTCGACCCTGTCATCGGTCGCGAGCGTGAGATCGAGCGTGTTGCTCAAGTGCTTGCCCGCCGCAAGAAGAACAACCCTGTGCTCATCGGTGAGCCAGGAGTCGGCAAGACAGCGATTGTTGAAGGTCTGGCGCTGCGGATCGTCGAGCGGAAAGTGCCACGTGTGCTCTACGACAAGCGCATCGTCACGCTCGATCTTGCCGCACTCGTAGCCGGCACAAAGTACCGCGGGCAGTTCGAAGAGCGCATGAAAGCGGTCATGAATGAGCTCGAGAAGGCAAAGGATGTGATCTTGTTCATTGATGAAATCCATACCATCGTCGGCGCAGGTGGCGCATCGGGCTCGCTGGATGCATCGAACATGTTCAAGCCAGCGCTGGCACGCGGGGACATCCAGTGCATTGGCGCAACCACGCTCGATGAATACCGCCAGTACATCGAGAAAGACGGTGCGCTCGAACGCCGCTTCCAAAAAATCATCGTTGACCCACCGAGCGCAGAGGAAACCCTCCAAATCCTCGAGAACATCAAGGATCGGTACGAAGAGCATCACAGCGTCCGCTACACGGACGAAGCAATCCAGGCATGTGTACGACTTTCTGAACGCTACATCACCGATCGCTTCTTCCCCGACAAGGCTATTGACGTGCTCGACGAAGCAGGAGCGCGGGTGCATCTGGCCAATTACACTGTGCCGCAGGAAATTCTCGAACTTGAACAGCGGATTGAGGAAGTTCGTCGTCGCAAGAACGATGTCGTCCGCGCCCAGCGTTTCGAGGAAGCAGCCGCACTACGGGATGAGGAAAAGAAACTCCAAGCCGAGCTCGAGCGCGCCAAGGAAGAGTGGGAAGAGCAAGCGACTGAGCAGATCTTCACCGTTACAGCCGATGACATTGCCGATGTCGTCGCCAGTATGACGGGGATTCCCGTCAACCGCATTGCGGAAAGTGAATCCGACAAGCTCCTCCGGATGGCCGATGAACTCAAACGCCAAGTCATTGGGCAGGATGAAGCTGTTGAACAGCTGGCACGCGCGATTCGCCGCGCTCGTGCAGGACTCAAAGATCCCGCCCGCCCAATCGGTTCGTTCATGTTCCTCGGCCCGACCGGCGTTGGGAAAACTGAACTTGCAAAAGCGCTCGCGCGGTTCATGTTCAATTCGGAGGATGCACTCGTCCGCATTGACATGAGCGAGTACATGGAAAAGTTCAGCGTCTCACGTCTAATAGGCGCACCACCAGGCTATGTTGGCTACGAGGAAGGCGGACAACTAACGGAGAAGGTGCGTCGCAAACCATACAGTATTGTGCTGCTCGATGAAATCGAGAAAGCACATCCAGATGTGTTCAACATCCTGCTTCAGGTGTTCGACGATGGGATTTTGACCGATGGCTTAGGTCGTCGCGTGGACTTCAAGAACACCATCATCATCATGACGTCGAACGTTGGGGTTCGTGACCTCAAAGCAGGTGGAAAAATCGGCTTTGCTGCTGGCCCTGAAGCGGAAGACAAGTACGAAGCAATGAAGCAGACGATTGAAGAGGCAATGCGACGGCTCTTCAACCCAGAATTCCTCAACCGAATTGATGACTACATCATCTTCCGTCCGCTCCGGAAAGAGCATATCTACCAGATTATCGAACTGCAGCTGGAACGGCTCTACAAGCGTTTGGCACAGCAAAACATGACGCTCCAGTTGAGCCAGCAAGCGAAAGATTTCCTTGCAGAAAAAGGGTACGATGAAAAGTACGGTGCTCGCCCGCTTCGACGCGCACTCCAGCGGTACTTGGAAGATCCGCTTGCGGAAGAAGTTTTGCGTGGGACGTTCAAGGAAGGCACAGTGATTCTTGCAGAGCTCGATCAGAGTGGGAAAGCGCTTCGCTTTACAGAAGCGAAGCCGGAAGAAGCTGCTCCCGCCTTCGCCGCAACAGATGAATAGCGAGGAAAGTTAGTGAGAGATCCACCGCGGGGGCGACACTGATGTCGCCCCGCTCTTTTACTGTGCACCTGGTGTAGGCAGCTTCACTTCAGATGTGCGTTCTACCAGATAGCGCTCTCCTTGCTCGCTGATAGCCCAGATGCCACGCGGTGTATCGCTGCGGAGGAGGCCTTGGCGTACCATTGTCGAACGTGCCAGATAGAGCGATACCTTCCATCGCGGCTGGTCGGAGGTGGCGGTGGTTTCGAAGTCGCTCGGTTTGAGCTGGTGGCGCATGCGCTCTAAAACGCCCTCGACGACTGCAGCAGCTTCAGCTTGACCACCGTTCTCCGCGAGTGTTTGTAGGATTGGGAGGACGAAGGCGCGCTCTGGTGTGCGGAGGCCTGTCGGAATCGGCCCCCGCCGTTTTGTCGGTGTAGGTGAAACTTCCGACGTGCCATTCTCACCGGATAGCGGCAGAGCGGAACCGGTCGTTACGGAAGCTTTCGCTGGTACGGTTGTTACTGGCAGTGGTGGTTTGTCATGAGGGACAGTTTTTGTTTGAGGAGTAACGCTCAGTTTTTTCGCAGTGGCTTTCTTTGCGTCCGACTTTTTCGAGGAGCGATTCGCTGCTTGTTTTGTTCGCGCAGGGGTTGGTGGTTGGGATGAGGGCTGCGGAGCAGATGTTGCCGGTGCGGTTGCTTTATCGGCTCGAGCTAATTCCAACAACTTCTCGGATAGTTGGCGCATTTCCATGATACGCTGGAAATGCGCAAGCATATTGTGGATAGCCGTATAATCACCTGCTTCAACTGCCTGATTGAGGCGGTGTTGCGCAGCGCGGACATCCGCCAGAATCATCTGCTGAATACCGGAAATGCGCTGCGCAAGAGTGGCCTTGGGCTTCGATTTTGTTGACATCGCGTTCGTACGTTGATAAACTGTGAAACATATTCGAATGCAAATATACAGCATATTTGCAAATTCTATACACCTCACGTATCACAGATCGAGCCCGGCAAACCACAACATGTGCCGATTGACACGATCAATTTACGATTTTGTGCCATAGGCTTGGCATAAGCAGGTGTACATTGTATTTTTGCATCTGTAAGGAGTCCTAATGCTCCGTCTCAGTATGTTCCACTGTTCTTGGAGGTCTACGATGCGTTGGATTCTCGGTTCGTCGGTACTCGTTGCTGCTACAGCAGCACTGGTTGGATTTGCCGCTGGGAGCGGCTCACCATCGGTGCCCTATCCTGAGGGCTATCGTTCGTGGACGCATGTCAAAACGTTGATTCTGCGTCCGGGGCATCCGCTGTACGATGGATTTGGTGGAATCCATCACATCTACGCGAACGACAAGGCACTCAAGGTGCTCAAGGCAGGGCACGGGAAGTTTCCCGATGGTTCGGTTCTCGTCTTTGATCTCTTCGAGGCACCGGAGGCAGATCACGCGATCAGCGAAGGTGCACGGAAGGTAACGGCGGTCATGGTCAAGAACGCGAAAAAGTACAAAGAAACCGGTGGCTGGGGGTTCCAGGCATTCAACGGGGACAGCCGAGAGCCTGTTGTCAAGGACCCCGTCAAGGATTGCTACACTTGCCACAGTGGTCAAGCAAATCGCGACTACGTGTTCAGCCAGTGGCGGCCGTAATCGTGGGCGCATTCGCAGGGGCGGGCAGCGCATTTACCCGCCCCTGTTTATGTTTGCACGTGGTATGAGCGTAGAACGAACAAACGAGCACCAGTTTATCGCTGCTCTTGAGCGGCTTAGCGCCGTCCTTCGAAGCTTGCAGTGGAACGCTGTCTATGCCGAAGGACTCTACCCCATTCAGCTCCAAGTGTTGATGCTTTGTGCAACCCGCCAGGGACAAGCTCTATCGCCGACCAGTCTTGCTGCGGAGCTTAACGTCACAGCACCCACAATGAGCGATACGCTCGCTGCGCTGGAGCGGAAAGGTTTCATTGAGCGTAAGCCGAACCCAGTGGATCGGCGCGGGGTTGTCGTGCAGCTCACTACGCAGGGTGAAGGTGTGCTCGAGCGTGTTCGGGAATGGGATGCGCCGCTCCGAGATGCACTCATGCAGGTACCCCTTCCCCACCGTGAGCTCGGATACGAAGCAGTGCTGCATCTGCTAAAGCAGTTGTACCAGCTCGGTGTGATTACGATGCCCCACATGTGTTTTACCTGCCGCTGGCTCCGGTATGATGAGCGACGTATGACGACACCGTACTACTGCCAGCTGCTCGACCGTGAATTAGCTCCGCTCGAGTTACGCGTCGAATGCCCCGAGCATGAACACGTGGAGTCTTAGTAGCGGAGGGCCATCGCAATATGCTCACACTCTTTGAGCATACCGGGTGAGACGAAAACAACGCGGCCTTGATGGTGGAGCGTCGCCTCGATAATGTCGTCAACGATGTCATCTATAACGCCTGGCTCGGCGGGGTCCTCGACGAGGGTAAAAGTTTTCCTTGCCTCGTCCCATCGGCCAGCAACTGCAAAGTTGCGTTCGACTACAAGAAGCGATGCACGCCCGTGGTGTGAATAGTGCCACATCTCTGCCAGTGAACAGGTGTAGAGTCCCGCCGAGATTGCTGCTCCAAGCTCTTCGAGTGCAGAGTGAGCGCGACGCTCGAAATACTGTTCGAGGGCCGGCTGTACTCGCTCGGCAAGTTGGTGCACCGATTCCCGCTCAACGCTTCCATCGAGCTCGGCGATGACTTCATAATCACACGAACGAATCTCTGCAAACAACGCGCGGTTACGGACGACACCGATGATGACCACCGGCGCGTTTGGGCGATCAATGCTGGCGCAAAGTGCTTTATCCACACTGCGGAAATACTTGCGGTACTGCTCATCGCGGTACTTCGAGGGATCAATACCGAATCCCCCTGG
>RFIK01000085.1 GCA_003695605.1 Chlorobiota bacterium | reverse complement strand
GTCATCGAGCAGCAAGCAGCGCTCGACATCGAGCACTGCATCGTGTCGCCCGCGGACGTGGAGTCCGACTGCAGGCTGCTTCCGTTCCATGGCGACTGGTTCCATGCTCTCCCATTGCTTGGCCGGGATCCACCGGCGCACCGAGCAGGAAAACTCCATTTTCCCGCGATACCCAAATTCGACCGGCGAGGGAATGATCGGGCGATACTCTTCGACGGTGCAGTGCCCAATCCGCTCGAACGCATCGCGGACGTGTTGCTCCTTCCAGCGCAGCTGTTCGGCGTACGCAAGGTGTTGCCACGTGCACCCGCCACACTCGCCTGCATACGGACACGGAGGAGTGCGACGGTGTGGCGATGGCTCGAGCACTTCGACGACATCTGCCTCCAGATACGTGCGTTTGCGTCGGCGGATCCGTGCGAGGACACGCTCGCTGGGTAGACCTCCACGTAACTGGACAACCATACCACCGCCATCACCACAACTATTGAGCCGTGCAATACCAATGCCTTCGAATCCGAGCGATTCGATGCGCAGCTCAAGAACTTCTCCTGCTTTCATAGCCGCACTCCTTCAGTTTGGAGCGCATAGAGCGTCGCATACATTCCTTCGCGTGCCAGTAGCGCAGCATGCGTTCCTTGTTCGATGATCCGCCCACGATCGAGCACGTAGATGACATCTGCATCGCGCACCGTTGAAAGTCGGTGTGCAATCACCAAGGCTGTACGATCGCGCAGAACCTCCCCGATCGCCTGTTGCACGAGCAGTTCGGATTCACTATCGAGCGCGGAGGTGGCTTCATCGAAGATGAGCACATCGGGATCTGCGAGCAATGCCCGCGCAATCGCAATGCGCTGCCGCTGACCGCCCGAAAGCTGCACACCCCGATCACCGACGAGCGTGTCATATCCCTGCGGCAGCTGCATGATGAACTCGTGCGCGTGCGCAAGGCGGGCGACACGTTCGATTTCCTCCGCGCTGGCGTCCGGCTTGGCAAGCGCGATGTTCGCCGCAACAGTGTCGTTGAAGAGCATCGTGTCTTGGGCGACAACTCCGAATCGCCGGCGATAGGATTCCAGTCGAAACGTTCGAATGTCGGTGCCGTCGTAGAGGATTCGCCCGTGCTGGGGATCGTAGAAGCGGACGAGCAAGTCCGCAATCGTAGATTTTCCGCTGCCGCTCAGTCCAACGAGTGCAACGGTTTTTCCGCGTGGTAGTTCGAGCGTGATGTCCTCAAGCACAGCTCGCTGCTCATCGTAGCTGAAGTGGACGTGCTCGAAGCGAATGTGGCGGACAAGTGGCGGGCATTCAGCTGTCCCATCGCTGAGACGATCGGCAGAATCCACGATCGCAAACACTCGCTCGGCTGCAACGATCCCACGCTGGACTTGACCCGGCACACCAACAAGCGATGCAACCGGCGCCATGATTGCAAAGAGCGCAAAGAGAAACGTCATCAAGTCCGCCCCACGCAATGTTCCATTGAATACCTGATGCCCCCCGACGACGAGGACAACCGCGAGCGCAGCGATTGCGAGGGTTTCTCCGATGGCAGGCACCAGATCGCTGACCGCTGAGAGTTTGACCGCTGAGCGGACGTAACGCTCCAGATCGCTCGCAAAGCGCGAAACGAGACGACGCTCTGACCCGAAAGCCTTGACGATGCGAATTCCGGCGACACCTTCCTGCAACGTGCTCGTGTACTGCGCTGCAGCGTGCTGCATCCGCTGGGAATAGCGTCGCAAGTAATGGCGCGCTGTGCGGATGAGCAGCAGCGTACCGACACTTGTGCTGAGCGCAACGAGCGTGAGCAACGGCGAGATCGCAATCAACAACGCCAACAGCAGCACGATTTCAACCGGCGCTCGTACGAGCGTAACGACAAATGGCATCAGCGCACTGTGCATCGTGGTGACCTCGCTGGTGACCAGGGCAATGAGTTCTCCCGCTTTCGAACGATTGAAGAAACTCACAGGCAGTTTGAGGAGCCGCTCAAACACTAACTGCCGCATATCGCGAATCACCCATTCGCTCAGCCGGACGTTGAGCTGCCCAGACGCATACTTGATGATGTTCTTTGCAACGAATAGCCCGACGATGAACCAAGCCAGATGGACCAGCGTCGCTGCCGGACTCGGAGCGACAAGCCAACCAAATAGCAGCGAAAAAACACGTTCTTTCAGCGATGCGGCAGCACCAGTAGTCGTCGCGGCAGCAGTGCTTGTGCCGAAGAGAGTCCCGAGCACTGGCTCGATAACTGCCATCGTCACTGCACCGATACTCCCCAGCAGAACATTACCAGCGAACGTGAGCAGAAACAGCCACCAGTACGGACGTAGAAAGCCAGCGACGCGGAGAAATGTTCTCATGCACCGATTGGGACTATCAATTCAACCGATGGCGGTGAAAGATCGGTCGCACCGTCAGCACTTCAAGCGGCGCTCCAGACCACGCAGGTACAGCAGGAGCAAGCGCAAAAATCTGCGACCGTGTTTCCGACAAGCGTGCGTGACGTGCGGTGTGCGTCAGTCGGCGGTATGCAACACCTGCGCACGAGAGGAGTTCGCGCTCACTCCGCCACGAATGTTCACCGCGGAGCGCACGTAAATGGTCGAGTACGGAACGAGAGAGCGCAAGCCCACTGCGTGAAAGGACGTGCCGCACTGCAAGCCGGTCGAGGAGACGTCCGAGACGGCCCCATGGTGCAATACGCAGTGCGGCGCGCGATTGACCAACGACACTATCGCGCAGCACACGCCACCACGAGCGAAACGGCTCACCGTTGCTGATCGCGCGTTCGTCGAGCGACTGTGACAACAGCGGCGAAAGCACGGCGCCAAAGCTCGTTGCGATCGCATTCGATCCTGCTGCGTTGCAGAGACTCTCAGCAAACGAGCGCTCAAGAAGGATATCGCTTTCGGTGACGACAGCAAGTGGTGTCTCGAGCGTCGCGCTGATAGTCTCCAGAAGCTGCCAGTTGAGCTGCGCTTCGTCGGTCCCCTGTGGACACCAGACAAGCTCCTGCCGAACAGTGAGGGGAAGTGGATTGCGCGCTGCATGCTGGGCAAGCGCTGAACCCGTCGTCGGCATCCCGATGTAGAGCACTGCAGACGGCGCAACGCGCTGCATCTGTACCGTCCGCAGCATCAGCTGGAAATGCCGGAGATTTGTGCTGCGCAGAATCACAACGAGCGTGTATGCATCAACTGCCATCGTTGCTCTGGGAAAATGTTCTGTAGTTTTGCGCCACCAACGACAAACCGAGATGGAGGGACGTATGCTACAGCGTTTTCTTTTGTGTGTATTTGCCGCAAGCGTCGCTGTCGCTCTACAGGCTGATGAGGACGTTCTCCGTCCAAAAGGGCGACCCGAATCATGGACTGGCCCACCATCACGTGGCCTGATCCGAAACCCCTGGGCGCTTGGCATCGAAGTGGGTGGTTCACTGAGCTTATTTGGCCAAGATGTCACCCAGTACCAAGCCCCCACCTACCAATCGAACCTCACACGCGGCTCTGGATTTGGTCCCCTGCTCAACCTCGCTGTTGACTATGCGCTCACTGATGCCCTGGGAATTCAGGCAAGGCTTGGGTATGACCAAAAGCATTTTACCACGAGCGGATATTTGGATTCACCATGCGAAACTCCGCCAGGAAGCGGGTTCTTCATCCCCACGCGGGTCGAGCACACAAGGTCTCAAACAATCGCATACTGGACTGGCGGCATTGCACTCCGCTATCGCTTCGAGGAGAACTGGGTGGTCCTTGCCGGCATTACCTACCACAGCCGAAGCAATGCCTCATTTACCGAGACTGACTCGATCACCAGCAGCACATGCCAATTCTACGACGACGCAGGTTTTCCTATCGGACAGCGTCGCCAGGAATCAGGCTCAAACACGAGCGCGTTCAATGCTGCTCGCTGGTCACTTGACCTCAGTGTTGGCTACCGCATCCCCTTGAGCGAGAATATCGTGTTTCTCCCTCGCCTGGCGGGACAGATCTTTCTCAACCCAATCACTGGTGATAATCTCAGCTCCGGCTACCATCCTGTGCTGGGACAGATCTACGCGTTTACGAACCGGCGTTTGCACGCACTGCAACTTGTGCTTGGAGTGTGGTTCAACCTATAACGGAGGGTTCTTCCAATGAAGCAGTGGAGTTTTGTTTTGCTTGCGGTAACTATCGCTGCATCGGCACAGATTCAGCAGCGGACGCTGCGACCTACGGTCGAAGTTTTTCCATTTGAATACAACAGCACTGCCGATGATTTTTGCCCAGCAGTTACCCACAATGGTGCAACGCTTTACTTTACCTCCGATCGCTCAGGGGAGCAGCGCATTTACGTCTGCCGCTCTCGCGGTGGCCAATGGCTAAGCCCTGACCGCATCCGTACACTCGGCGATGCCAAACACATCGGCTGCCCAACACTTACGCCAGATGGTCAAACGATGATCTTTGCAGCCTACCAGCACGAAGCCGGCAGCAGTGGGCGGACAGACCTATACATGAGCAAACGGAGCGAGGGCTACTGGAGCAAAGGCACAAACCTTGGCGCTACTGTCAACTCAAGTGCGTGGGACTCGCAAGGCTCGCTTTCCAGCGATGGGCGCACGCTCTATTTTGCCAGTGACCGCCCTGGCGGAAAAGGTGGGACGGATCTCTACCGCTCACGCTGGCTCGGAGACCGTTGGTCCGAGCCAGAGCCACTTGGCGAAATCAACACCGAGTACGACGAAATAACTCCCTCCATTGCTCCCGACAACAAAACGCTCTACTTTGCCAGTAACCGCCCCGGTGGAAATGGTGGCTACGACATCTACGTCGCTCGGTTGCAAGGCAATCGCTTCGGTCAGCCGCAAAATCTCGGCGAGCCGATCAATACCGACGCAAACGACATCAGCTACATCGCGCTCCCGAACTCGACGACGGCATATTTTGCCAGTGACCGCTCCAACGGCAGCGGCGGATACGACATCTATCGCGCCGTCCCTAATCCGGAAATGCCCGAACCAGTCGTCACCATGCGTGGTCTCGTTCGTAACAGCACGACGCAGATTCCCGTCGGCGCTGACATTATCATCACCGACCTGAAGACGCGGCAGAAAGTCGCCATCTTCCAAAGTGACGATGAAACAGGCGAGTACTACGTCACACTCACCGCGGGTCGTAGCTACGCAGTGACGGCGTATCACCCCGATTACCTTTTCTACTCCGAGC
>RFIK01000084.1 GCA_003695605.1 Chlorobiota bacterium | reverse complement strand
GCGTGCTCCCTACCTTCACCTGCTCCACTTGAAGTTGCGACGAGGGAAGTTCTCCAAGGTAGGTCTGCCCAAGGAGTATCGCGATGGTATCACGCCGAACAAATCGCGGTGATGCTACGATCTGCAATCGGTACCGCCCATATCCGAGCGGTTGGAGCTGTGCGACAGCCCCTTCGGCAGCAGTACCTGCACGCTGGACGCTCGTCAACTGCACCATCGTCGGGTCGAACGTTAGCAGTGCTGATAGCGCCGAATAGTCCTCGAGCTGCGTATCCGTCAACAGTGGGATTGTGACGATCTGCCCAGGGATGTATTCGACCGATGGAATGCGAATCGTTGGTACTGGTGGTGCAATGACACGAACCTGCACTGGCACTTCGAGCGGTGAATATGCCGTATCGGTACTCTCGATGCGGAGGATGCTGGTTATAGTGTCAGGCGCTGTTGGCTCAACTTCGATCGGCACCTGCAAGGTCTGACCAGCTGCAAGAGCAAGCGGCGTTTGAAGCGTCACTCGAAACGGCGGCGGCGCATCAATTGCGGTGATTGTTACCGACTCGGATGATTGATTGCGAATCTGGAGCGTATCAACGTAGCGTTCGGTGCACGGACCGAGTGCCAGAAGCGTCCCGGCATCTATTCCTTGCTCTGTTGTCAGCGCAACCAGGCGTGGCGGCTGGCTCTCAACGATCAGTAGGAAATGGATCGTTGCCGCCTCTGGTGGAACTCCCCAAATTCCACGCTGCAAGAGGTCACTGACCACTTCAATTTGCGCTCGCAACACCCCGGCTTGGGATGGACGCACCACAACCACAATCGTATCAAACCTGCGCGGCGCAAGCCGACTTAGTGAGCGCAATCCTTTGAGCAACATTATCTGGCGTGCATCGCCATTGAGCCGTGTTTCGACAGCACCGATAGCAATGTTACCCACATTCTCTACCACGATCGCGATGGTATCAGCAACGCCGATCTTGCGGTTGCGTGCAACGATCGTATCGCCCGTGACTGTTGTATGTCGGCCGAGCACTTGTCGCACAATAAGTTGCTGCGAAACCCCAACACCGCGGAATTGAAGTGCGGTTGTATCTGGAGCGCCATTGCGAAGTGGGGAAGGGTGAATGAGCAACACGTCGAGCATTGCCAGCGTAGGTGTCACCGGCCGAAAGTGAACAGCGTACTCTTTCAGCTGCTGGCCAGCGAAGAAATCGCTCGCATCTGCATCGAGCGTAAATGCCTGGAGACTGGCTGCATCGCCTTGCTGCACAATTTGGACCGGCACCCCGTTTTTGTGAACGTTCCGAACCTGAACAGTACGCACACGATCGAGCGGAGAATCAACGTACACTGAATCGAAGTCCAAGACTGCCGCATCGCTCCAGAGCGGTCGGAACGATTTTGTCACCCGCAGTATGAACCGACGTGTCGCCCGGACCACAGCAGTATCGAGGCTCTGGCGAACAGATACGTTGAGCGCAACTTGGTGTTTGCCTTCGGGGTGGAGTTGCGCGAACAACGTCGCAGCATAACGAAGCGGATAGGTACGCGTTTGGTCAGCGCTGATGCGAAATGGAAAGAGCGCTTCAAGGGGGAATTCCTCTGGATCGTTGTCGCGAAACGGCGGGGTTGCTTCGATCCACAGGTATGGGCGCGTGCCCTGCGGGATGACAATCTCCTCATCAGTCGAGTTCTCAATGAACAGTGAGCGTGAAACTGTATCACCAGCCAGGACATACCCGAAGTCGAGGGTGTCGGCACTTCGATTCAGTGCATCAATGTAGAGCGCCACCCCTTCCTGCGCATGCACCGTGCTGGCAAGCATGCAAAACGACCACATCCAGAACAGCGCAGCCTTCACGGCACTCAACCAAGGTTATTTCCAGAAGCTCGACAGAAGCGATTCCAACATTGAAGGGACAATGCCGAGCACAATCACCGCTGCAGCACTCACAATTACTGGTAGCCGTTTGGCCGACGCAGGATCAACGGTTGGAAGAGTCGCTGTAGCCTCTTTGAAGTACATGGACACGACCACGCCGATGTAGTAGTACACCGACACCATCGAGCCCAGCACACCGATAATTGCCAGCCACGTATAGCCTGCTTCGATTGCAGCAGTGAAGAGGTAGTACTTACCGAAAAAGCCTGCCATCGGCGGGATACCAGCCAGTGAGAACATAAACAGCGCCATTGCAGCTGCAAGCGTAGGGTGTTGCGTGGCGAGGCCTGCGCAGTCGTCAAGCTCCACACTCCGTTCCACGTCTCGCTCGAGCATGGCGAGCACGACAAAGGCGCCAATCTGCATGAACAGGTATGCGACCGCATAAAAAATGACGGCACTCAACCCACGGTGATTTGCAGCCGCAAGACCGATGAGCATGTACCCGGCATGGGCAACTGAAGAGTACGCCAACATGCGCTTGATTCGACGCTGAACGACAGCCGCTACATTCCCGATGATAATTGTGCCTGCAGCACTGAGCGCGAGCACTGTCTGAATGCTTTGCTCTTTGAACGGAACTATGTCGAGTACCAGTGGAATGAATGCGCCGAGTGCTGCAGCTTTACCAGCAGTGCTCATAAAACCTGTTACCACCGTCGGTGCACCGTCATACACATCCGGTGCCCACTGGTGAAAGGGGAATACTGCCACTTTGAAGCCGAGCCCCACAATGATCAGCGCAATGCCGATCGGCAGCAAACCCGGCAGCACAAGCGACTGACTTGTTATTGCGTTGCCAATGCCACCAAAATCAAGGCTCCCCGTTGCGCTATATACCAGCGCAATCCCGAAGACGAAAAACCCTGTTGCGAACGCGCCGAGGAGAAAGTACTTGAGTGCACCTTCGATTGAGCTGACCGTCTGTCGGAAATATCCTGCCAGGACGTAGAAGCTCAGCGACATCACCTCGATGCCAATGAACAGTATCAACAGGTGCTGCGCATGCGCGATGAGCATCATCCCACTGGTGGCGTAGAGCACGAGCGTGTAGAACTCATCGTGCTCGAAATTGCGTGCTGCAATGTATGGCCGCGCTGCGAGAATTGTCAGAATTCCTCCAGTTGCAAAGAGACAATCGAGCACCGCTGGTGCACCACCTGTACGCAGCATGGCGCTAAACGCAAAACCGCGAAGCGGGATCGTTGCGACTGCTGCGAGGAGCGCCACAGCAAGCACCGCAAGCGAAAAACGGTACGTCGCCCGTTCACTTTGAGGATTGAGCGCATCCACAAGCAACGCGACGACCGCTGCCAGCGAAACAACAAGGAGCGGTGATGCACTGAGCCATTCGTTCATCATGGGCGTTCGGTGAGTGTGGTGACTTTCACGGTTTGATCAATGCTCCGAATTACTGGAGGAGGCACGTGGACGTCGGTCACCTTCTGTGGGACGGAGTGGTTGAGCACTTTTTGGACAATCGCACTCGTGCTCGCAGCACTGGCACGGAGAAATGGCCGAGGATAGACACCGATCCACACAAGCAGGAGGACAATCGGAACCAACGTCCATCGCTCTTGAACGGTTAGATCTCGGAGACCTTCGTTGGCAGGATTTGTCAGCGGTCCGTACATGACACGCTGAAACATCCACAGCAGGTACACCGCAGCAAAGATAACCCCCGTCGCACTGACGATACTGTATACCCAGCTACCGAGGTACGGCGACCGAAAGCCACCGAGCAACGTCAAGAATTCGCCGACAAAGCCATTGAGACCAGGCAACCCTACCGATGCCAGCATCGCCAATGCGAAAAGTACCGCAAAGTGCGGCATCACTCGCGCGATTCCCCCATACTCAGCAATCTCGCGGGTGTGGCGCCGTTCGTAGAGCACGCCAACACACAGGAAGAGCATTCCCGTCGAAAGTCCGTGGTTGACCATTTGTAGGATTGCCCCTTGGATGCCCTCGTTGGTCATCGAGGCAATACCGAGCACAACAAACCCCAAGTGACTAACGGAGGAATACGCAACGAGCTTTTTCATGTCCGGCTGCACCATCGCTACCAGTGCACCATAGATGATGCCGATGACTGCGAGTGTGCCGAGCAAGGGCGCAAATGCAATTGCAGACTGAGGGAAAAAGTCGAGATTGAACCGAAGTAGCCCATACGTTCCCATCTTGAGCAGAATGCCAGCAAGGATCACCGACCCTGCTGTTGGTGCTTGGACGTGGGCATCAGGCAGCCATGTATGCAGCGGGAAGATTGGCACCTTGATCGCAAACGACAGTGCAAACGCAGCAAAGAGCCACCGCTGTGTCTCAATCGGGATGCTTGGTGCAAGCTCACGCAGCTTGATAAAGTCCGTTGTAAACTGCCCAGTTGCTGACTGCGCGTAGGTCCCCAACCAGATGATCGCAATCAACATAAGCAAGGAACCAACGATCGTGTAGAGGAAAAACTTCACCGCAGCATAGATGCGATCCTGCCCGCCCCAGATGCCGATGATGAAGTACATCGGGATCAAGATGAGTTCCCAAAACACGTAGAAAAGGAACATGTCCAGCGCAACAAACACGCCGATCATCGCTGTCTCCAGCAGGAGCATCATCACGTAGTATTCTTTTTCGCGTTTGGTGATGATGCCTATTGAGGCACCGATCGCGATGGGCATAGTAAAGGTCGTAAGCAACACCAGAAGTAAGCTCATTCCATCGACCCCAATCCGAAAGCCAGCATCGAGCGATGCGATCCACGGTGCTGCCACCACCAGTTGAAAATCACTCCGCGCATGATCAACAAGCCAGAAGAGCGGAAGCGAGAGGAGAAACGTCGCCACCGCAACCATCAGCGCTGCCCACCGATGGATGGTAACTCGCTGCCGGGGTACCGCCACCAATGCCAGCGCACCCACGAGGGGGAGAAAGAGAACGCTCATCAAGAGCACGTGATCCATTCGTGCGTCAAGACCGATTGTTTGACCAAAAGACAGAACGCAATATACCAGGCTACGGCTGCTCGCCGTGCACCCACACGACCAGTCGCAAGTCCACAGGATCCGGCACATGTGGATGGCGTGGGAGTACACGCAGTGCAACGCCGTGCTGGCCACTATCGGGTGTGGTATACGTTCCTTCGAATGTCGCACGTGTGCCCTCGACGTGCGACAGCGAAAGGTTCGCAACGTGTGCCTGCACGAACTCACCGTGCGCCGTCAGTGGGCCGTAGTACACCTGTGCAAGCAACTCGTCGGGATTCATTGCACCGCAGTCGAGCACAAGCCGCACAGGGACTGGTTCTCCGACGTGGATAACACCGCGGTCTGGGATTTCAACACCGATGATCTGGATGGTTTTCCAGCGCTCCGGAAGTGTGCGTTTCCAGAGGTAGAGGTCCCGTGCTGCGCGTCCTTGTTGCTCTGCCAGCACAGCGCCGAGCGCAGCAGCTGGTTCGTAGAACGCCATCCGATATTCATCGAGCATGCGATGGGTTGAATAGCGTGCTGCAAGCGTTGCAATGGCGGACTTCATCCGCTTGACCCACCGGCGAGGGACTCCCGCAGCATCCCGTTCGTAGAACATTGGGAGGATGTCGTTTTCCAAAAGCTGGTAGAGGCTTTCGCTTTCGTGTGCATCTTGTTCGTCAGCCGAGGCGAATGCCTCACCGTGACCGATCGTAAAGCCATTGTCGCTGCGAGCAGCTTCAACCCACCAGCCATCGAGGACGCTGCAGTGCAGTACACCGTTGAGTGCAGCTTTCATTCCACTTGTACCCGAAGCCTCGTACGGGCGACGCGGTGTATTGAGCCAGACGTCGGCTCCCTTGACGAGTGCACGTGCAATGCCGAGATCGTAGTCTTCCAGAAATATCACGTGCTGGTCCAGCCCAGCATTCCGAATCCCCGTTAGGATGCGCTGCATCATTTCTTTACTGGCGATATCTTGGGGATGTGCTTTCCCTGCCAGCAGGATGATGACCGGCCGCGACGGGTTACGAAGAATTGATGCAAGCCGCTCCCAATTTCGGAAGATCAAATCTGAGCGCTTGTAGGTAGCGAAGCGTCGTGCGAAACCAATGATGAGGCAGTTGGGATGGAGTGCGGCAATTACTCGCTGCCGATGCTCTTCATCGTAGTAGCCACTCCGCTGCCGGATATGCTCCCGAACTGCTTCGAGCAAGCGTTGCCGTCGGCGGACATGGACTGCCCAGAGTTCCGCATCCGGAATCGTAGCAATCGCTTCCCACTGTGTGGGCTCACTCGGACGCTGCCGCCAACCTGAACCGAGCACTCGATCGTAGAGTGCAGAAAAATCGCTCGAAACCCACGTTGGAAGATACACGCCGTTCGTGATGCTTCGGATAGGAACTTCATCACTTGCGACATGCGGCCAGAGCGATTGCCACATCGAACGCGCAACGCGGCCGTGAAGCTCACTGACACCGTTGCGGTGGTTGCTCATTCGCAATCCCAGGATCGTCATGGAAAAACCCTCATCACTGGAGCCGTTGTTCGCCTGACCGAGCTTGAGAAACTCTTCCCATTCGAGTCCAAGCAACGGCATATAGCGCGAGAAATATCGCTGGAGGAGCCCGAGCGAGAATATCTCATTTCCGGCGGGAACTGGCGTGTGCGTTGTAAAGCACGTCTGCGCACGGGTAATCTCAGCCGCTTCGTGAAAGCTGAG
>RFIK01000083.1 GCA_003695605.1 Chlorobiota bacterium | reverse complement strand
CGAGACGCAAGCAGGCGATGTTTCTGCCTACATCCCGACGAACGTGATTTCCATTACCGATGGGCAGATTTACTTGGAGACAAGCCTGTTCAACGCAGGAATTCGTCCAGCACTGAACATCGGTATCTCCGTTTCGCGCGTCGGTGGCAACGCGCAGATCAAAGCGATGAAGAAAGTCGCCGGTCCCCTCAAACTCGAGTTGGCGCAATATCGAGCGCTTGAAGCATTTGCTAAGTTTGGCTCAGACC
The DNA here is from genome assembly GCA_003695605.1 of Chlorobiota bacterium. Taxonomy (GTDB): domain Bacteria; phylum Bacteroidota; class Ignavibacteria; order Kapaibacteriales; family NICIL-2; genus NICIL-2. The sequence continues at coordinate 3,250 of RFIK01000083.1, read as the reverse complement.
TTGATAAAACTACCCAGCAACAGTTGCGGCGTGGCGCCCGACTGGTCGAACTCATGAAGCAGAAACAGTACAGCCCAGTACCTGTTGAGAAGCAAGTCGCGCTCATCTATGCAGCCACCAATGGCTACGTCGATGATCTGCCGGTGGATTCACTCCAGCGGTTCGAACAGGAACTCTACGAGTTTCTCGACAGCGCCCATGCAGATGTGCTCGAGGCAATAGCAACGACGAAGGACATCACCCCAGAGATCAAGGAAAAGCTCGACGCTGCCATTGGTGCATTTGTCGAAGGGTTCCGTCGCACTGTCGCCGTCGTGCAATGATCGCACTCACTGGCGGTGCTGGCTTCATCGGGAGTGCAATGCTCTGGCGACTCAACCAAGAAGGGATCGATGATGTTGTTGTCGTTGATCGGCTCGGTAGCGAGCAGAAGTGGAAAAATCTCGTCGGTAAGCGCTTTGCGTACTTTGCATCGCCGGAGGAATTTCTTGCGGGACTCGAGCGAAAAGCATTCGGTACGTTCGATGCGATCATCCATTTCGGCGCACGTACCGATACAACCGAGCGAAATGCTGATTTCCTCGTCGAGAACAACTATCGTTACAGCGTACGGCTCGCCGAATATGCGCTCGATCGCGGAATCCCATTCCTCTACGCCAGCAGTGCATCGGTCTATGGGGATGGGCAGCGTGGATACAGTGTCGGACAGACACTCGAGCTTCGCCCACTCAATGCATATGCGATGAGCAAGTACCTTTTTGATCGGTGGGTGGAGGAGCGCGGCGTGCTCGATCGCGTTGCTGGCTTACGGTTTTTCAATGTGTTCGGTCCGAACGAATACCACAAAGGGACGATGGCGAGCATGGTGTACAAATCGTTCCTCCAAATTCAGCGGACCGGGAAAGTGCACCTGTTCGAGAGTACCTCGCCCGACTTTGGCGATGGCGAGCAGAAACGGGATTTTATCTACGTGCTCGATGCTGTCGAGCTAGTTTGGCATGTCCTGCGTTCGCAGCAGACTGAACGCACGCTCTGCGGTATTGTCAACGTCGGAACCGGCGTTGCACGCACATGGAATGACTTAGCACGAGCGGTCTTTGCAGCACTTGGACGAGAGCCAGCGATCGTGTACATCCCTATGCCGGATGAACTGCGCCCGCAATATCAGAACTACACGTGTGCGGACATGGAGTCTGTGGACAAAATGCTCGCAACGATAAGCATCGAACGCAAGGTTACGCCGCTCGAAGATGCTGTGGACGATTACGTCCGCCGTTTTCTCCTTTCATCGTGGCAATACTTGTAGGCAGAGGCTATGGCGACATTGCGTGATATTCGTCGGCGAATTGTTGCAGTGCGGAATACCTCGCAGATAACTTCTGCGATGCGGATGGTCGCTGCAGCAAAGCTGCGGAAGGCACAGAACGCGATCATCGCTGCGCGTCCATATGCGTCGAAAGTTGCCCAGATACTGCAGAATTTGGCACAGGCTGAACGCTATAGCTTTGCGCATCCATATTTCGAAGAGCGCGCAGATGTGCGTTCGATTTTGCTCATCGTCGTTGCCAGCGACCGTGGGCTGTGCGGTGCATTCAATGCGAACGTCCTCAAGGCAGCGCAGTACTACATTGAGCGCAAGTTCCCAGAGGAATTTCCGAAGGGACGGGTGCACATCATCGCGGTGGGCAAGCGGGCAGTGCAATTTTTCCAACGTCGCAAAGACCCAGTGATCCTGGCATTGCCCGATGTGTTCGGGCGGTTGGAGTTCTCAACAGTTCTCCACATTGCGCCTCACGTTGGAGAAGGCTTCATCAGCGGGCAGTACGATCGAGTGTTTGTGCTCTACAATGAATTTCGGTCCATCCTACGCCAAGAAGTTCGGCGCAAGCAGATTCTCCCGATTGTAGCTGTTGGGGTACAGCACCATCGCGATGCTGGTGACTACATCTACGAACCATCACGGGCAGCAATCCTCGAAGCATTGCTCCCGCAGTACGTCAACGTGCAACTTTGGTCTGCACTGCTTGAGTCACATGCAGCAGAACATGCAGCGCGCATGGTTGCAATGGATAACGCAACGACGAACGCCCGCGACTTAATCGCATCGCTCCAGCTCGAGTACAACAAAGCGCGGCAAGCTTCAATCACAAAGGAAATGCTCGAAATCGTTGGGGGAGCCGAAGCACTCCGCGCATCTTCGTAAGTAAACGGCCAACTGCCACAACAACGTAACACAAGACGTTCGACCTATATTCGCTGAGGGTGGTGACATCGCTGCACTCTTCTGATGGCGAGTGCAACAACCAACTGCAGCGACGGCTTGCAATAGATGACTCCAACGACGTACTCCACGCACTTCAATGAAATCACGTTCAGTGTTTGTCTGCCAAGAGTGCGGCTATCGTTCCCTCAAGTGGCTTGGCAAGTGCCCTTCGTGTGGGGCATGGGGTTCGCTTGTGGAGGAACTCGTAGAAGTGGAGCGCTCCTTGGCACAAGGGAATGCTCCGTCACCTGTGCTGTTGGGGGAGACTCCCACGTTGCCTGCTCAGCGCATTCGTAGTGGTATTGAGGAATTCGACAGGGTCATGGGAGGTGGTATTGTCCCTGGATCGGTGACAGTAATCGGTGGAGACCCAGGCGTAGGAAAGTCAACGCTAATGCTCACGCTCTGCGCTGCACTTGCTGATTCCAAGCCGCTCTATGTAACGGGAGAAGAATCACTCGAACAACTTCGATACCGTGCCGAGCGCCTACACCTTGCACGGCGAGAGGTTGCAGTGCTCAGCGAACAATGCCTTGAGAATCTCCTCGCTACACTCGAGAGCTATACTCCGGGCCTTGTGGTGGTTGATTCCATACAAACGCTCTACGCACGGCAGATGGAGTCGCTTCCAGGCAGTATCGGGCAAGTACGGACGTGCGCTGGTCAGCTCGTACAGTGGGCCAAGCGAACGGGAAGACCGGTATTCCTTGTCGGGCATGTGACCAAAGAAGGTGTGCTTGCAGGACCGAAAGTTCTCGAGCACATGGTGGATGTGACGATCCAATTCGAAGGGGAGGGTAATTATGCGTACCGCATCCTGCGCGCGACGAAAAATCGCTATGGACCTACCAACGAAATCGGCGTTTTCGAAATGCGCAACGAAGGGCTCGTACCAGTGCCGAATCCAAGTGCAGTATTTCTCACCCACCGACTACACTCCGAACCAGGAACTGCAATTTCGGCAATTTTAGAGGGTACACGGTCGCT
>RFIK01000082.1 GCA_003695605.1 Chlorobiota bacterium | reverse complement strand
TACACTGCTCCGCCCCAGACGCACAGCATAGGTTACCAGCGCAGCAACTACAGCAATCTCCCCCACAACCGCAAGCGCAGGATGGTTGGCGATCATTTGGGTGAGCAATTCCACCAGGGCGGACGAGGCAAACAGAACCCCCAGTGCGATGACCCCATCAGCAAGCGATGCCCCCGCTGCTGCCGCAAGACCATGCCGCCACCGTCCCCGCAACGCCGACGCCATTACGGTGACAGCCACTGGTCCCGGCGGTAGTGCCAGGACAAATCCTATGAGTCCGCCAAGCAGAAGTGAAAGCACGATCAACTGGAAGCAACTGGTTCCACTGCGCAAATATCGTCATGCAGTCGTGGGTGCATGGAGCTGTCGGAATAATTCCGATATTTGCGTCGAGCGTTTTCTTGCAGCTATGGAATCAGTCGCACCCACACCCCCAAGTGCCCGATCACCAGTAGGAACCCCGTCGGCAATTGCTGCGTTGATTGTCGAGAGCGACCCTCTCGTGCGCGATGCACTCGAGCTCCACTTTCGTTCACACCCGACGATCGGGATTGTTGTCGTTGGTACCCCAGAGCTGGCAACCAGAGAGCTCGAGCAATCACGGTTTGATGTCGTCGTGCTCGATACCACCACGCCTTCATGGATGGACATGATCAGTGCAGCCCGTCGGCAGAGCGAACCACCATCCCTTGTTGTTGCGGTGCCATTGGCAGAGTCATCGTTGCTTGAGAAACTTCCCCAGAGCGTTTCAGCACTTGTGGTAACGAAACCATTGCCCATGGTTGTGCTCGAACGCACCATTGAATTTGCAGCAACATCCCATCGTCTCCGACAGCAGCATGAGCAGAACGAGCAGCGTGAACGTAACTACCGAGACATACTCGAGCAGCTTCAGCACACGAACGAACAACTCCAGCAACGGCTCGAGCGGCTTAGTCAGCACTTCCGGATTGCCGTTCACGACCTGCAGAACCCTCTTGCGAACCTTCTGGCATTGCTCGGCGAACTTCACAGTCAGAGCAAAGAGCTCCCCGACTCGCTCCGCGAGAGCATCGAGCTTAGTTACCAATCTGTCCAGCTCATGCAGGCGCTTATCGAGGATATGCTCAGCCTCTTCCAGGTGGATAGCACAGAAACCATTACCATCGCCCCCGTGGATGTTGCCCGGCTTGTGCGCACTGTCGCGCGACGATTTACTCCGAACGCTGATCGGAAGAACATCTGGATCAACGTCCTAACACCTCCAGTGCTCCCAACTGTACACGCAGATGAATCGCTCCTTGTGAAAGCTCTCGATAACTTGGTGAGTAACGCAATCAAGTACACCCCGCCGGGCGGCGCAGTGACGATCGAAGTTGAAGCCGATCGCGGGTGGCTCCGCCTCTGCGTTCGTGACACTGGGCTTGGCATGACCGAAGATGACCTTGCCCACGCATTCGAGGAGTTCCGAACGCTTTCAGCGCGGCCAACCGGTGGTGAACCAAGCACTGGCTTAGGCCTCTGGATCGTTCGGCGAATTGCAGAGCTTCACGGGGGTCGAGTCTTCGCAGAAAGCCCAGGCAAGGGGAAAGGCTCAGCGTTTACCCTCGTGCTCCCGCTTCAGCAGCCGAACGACGGTGGTTCTCCCTGATGCAGCCGCTCATTGTTCCCATTCACCCCCACACACCGGAGCAACGGTATCTGGCGATTATCACCGAGCAGCTGCGGAGCGGCAGTCTCCTGCTCTACCCTTCGGATACAGGAATGGCGTTCGGCTGTGCGCTCCGCAACAAAGCTGCAATCGAACGCATTCGCCGAATTCGGAACTTGGAGGAAACCAAGTACATGACGTTCCTGTGTCCGTCGCTGTCGAACTTGGCTGAATATGCGCAGGTGAGCAATCGTGCGTACCGCATCATCCGTCGCCTTGTCCCCGGGCCTGTCACGTTCATTTTGCCGGCGACGAAAGCAGTGCCCTCGTACGCTCACGACCCGAAGCGTCGCACCGTTGGGATTCGCGTGCCGGCGGCAATTATTCCGCGCAGCATTCTGGAAGCACTCGGCGAACCGCTCATTTCAATCACTGCCAAGCGCGACGAGGACGAGACTGTTCTTCTCCCCGAACAAGCCCTCGAGGAGTTCGGCGCATTCGTTGATTGTGCAGTGACGGTTCAGCATCATTCGTGGCATAGCCAACCGCTCTTTGCAGGTCCTTCGACCGTGCTGGACTTGACAGGCGTTGATCCCATTATCCTCCGGGAAGGCGCAGCAATCGAACATGTCGAGGAGGTGCTCGCCCGCTTAGGCTGACGGAACGACCTCCCAGCCTTTTGTGTCGAGATACTTGGTATCGAATGTTCCGGCGATGAAATCGGGATTGTCCATCATCGCACGGTGGAACGGTATCGTCGTCGCAATTCCCTCGATGATGAACTCATCGAGGGCGCGGCGCATCTTGGCAATTGCCTCATCTCGGGTCGGTGCGAACGTTATGAGCTTGGCAATCATCGAGTCGTAGTACGGCGGAATGGTGTAGCCCTGGTAAATGTGCGAATCAATCCGCACCCCATGTCCACCGGGAAAATGGAGTGACGTGATCTGCCCCGGTGAGGGTCGCCAGCTCTGGCGAGGATCTTCGGCATTGATGCGGCATTCAATCGCGTGGAGCGCAGGCTCGCGTTCAGTGATGCTCAAGCGTTCGCCCATCGCAACCAGGATTTGCTCTTTGATCAAGTCCACGCCAAGCGATTGCTCGGTGACAGGATGCTCGACCTGGATGCGGGTGTTCATCTCCATGAAGTAGAAGTTGCGGTACTTATCCACGAGGAACTCGATCGTTCCAGCACCGACGTATCCGACTGCAGCAGCACCACGTTTGGCAGCTTCGCCCATCTTCGAGCGGAGCTCTGGTGTCATGATTGGCGATGGTGCTTCCTCGATGAGTTTCTGATGCCGCCGTTGAATCGAACACTCCCGCTCGTTGAGGTGGATGACGTTGCCGTACTGATCGCCAAAGACCTGAAACTCGATGTGTCGCGGCTCTTCGAGAAACTTCTCCAGGTACACATCGGGATTGCCAAACGCTGCGTCAGCTTCATTGCGAGCGGTGATGAACGCCTGCTCGAGTTCAGTTTCGCTTTCAACGTAGCGCATGCCTTTCCCACCGCCCCCTGCAACAGCCTTGAGCATGACGGGATAGCCAATGTCGCGCGCCAATGCTGCTGCATCCTTGTAGCTGGAAACGACACCTTCACTGCCTGGAATGACAGGCACTCCGGCAGCACGCATCGTTTCCTTTGCGACGGATTTATTCCCCATCGCAGCAATCTGCTCAGGTGTCGGACCGATGAAGGTAATGCCGTGGTCACGGCAAATTTCCGCGAAGGTTTCGTTCTCTGCTAAAAAGCCGTAGCCCGGGTGAATCGCATCGGCGTTCGTGACTTCAGCAGCAGCAATGATGTGCGGAATCTTCAGGTACGATTCCTTGCTCGGTGGCGGTCCGATACAGACGGCTTCATCGGCAAAGCGCACGTGGAGCGATGTCTCATCCGCTTTGGAATAGACGGCGACTGTTTTGATCCCCAGCTCTTTGCAGGCACGGATGATGCGGAGGGCAATCTCGCCACGGTTGGCAATGAGCACTTTTCGGAACATCGTTCCTCCGTGTGGGTGAAATCAACACGCCGGATCGCTAATCGAGCGCAATCTCGAAGAGGGGCTGGTTGTACTCGACGGGTTGGCCATTTTCGACCAAAATCTTGACGACCGTTCCGCTAACGTCGCTTTCGATTTCGTTCATCAACTTCATCGCCTCGACGATGCAGAGCGTTTGCCCCGGGACGACATGATCGCCAACCTTGACAAATGGCTCTGCATCCGGCGCTGGCGCCCGATAGAACGTCCCGACAATTGGCGAAACGATCGTATGTGTCCGCGCCGATGGCGCAGGTGCCGCAGCGGGCAGTGGTTCCTGAGCCGGCGCAGCAGTTGGTGCCAGATTCGAAGGTGCGACAGGCTGCACCATCACCTGCGGCAGTGCAAGTGGAGCGTTGTTGCTGCTTTCGAAACGCCGGGCAAGGCGGACGGTCACCCCCTCTTCCTCGATGGTGAGCTCCGTCAGCGTTGATTCATCGAACAGTTTGAGGAGACGGCGTAAGTAGTTGAGGTCCATTGTTCCGATTCCGAGGTGTACGACAAACGGAAGGTGCGGCGCTACTCTTTGACTCGTTCGACGTACTCGCCCGTGCGCGTGTCAATGCGGATGAGATCTCCTGTGTTGACAAAGAGCGGCACGTCAATCGTAGCCCCCGTTTCCAGACGCGCTGGCTTGAGAACGTTCGAGGTCGTATCTCCCTTGAAGCCAGGCTCAGTGTATTCAACCCGCAGTGTTACGTGCGGTGGGAGCTCAACCGACAGCACTGTCTCTGCCTCGAACATCAGCTCGACATCCTGCCCTTCGGTCAAGAACCGTGCAGCGTCGCCGACGACTGCAGCATCCACGGGAATTTGTTCGTAGGTTTCCTTTTCCATGAAGACGAAGACCTCGCCGTCGCGGTAGAGGAACTGGTAGGGACGCCGTTCTACACGGACAAGATCAATTTCCTCGCCAGATCGGAAACGATTCTCGAGCAGTTTGCCGCTCCGCACAACGCGCATTTTGACCTGGTAGAATGCACGCAGATTTCCCGGTGTGCGATGCTCGGATTCGAGAACCTGGCAGAGTTCACCGTTGAAGCGGATGAAAATACCTGGCCGCAGATCGGACGTTGTTGCCATAAAAGTTGGAAAACGTGGGACACACCACATGAACGCTGGGCTCGATAAGATTTCCCGACAGCGTCATGAACGAGAGGTCCCGGGCGGAATCGAACCGCCGTACGAGGTTTTGCAGACCTCTGCATAGCCACTATGCTACGGGACCAGCGGCGCAAAAATACAGCACTGCCTTCTGCCAGCTATTGGAGCAAGCCGTTTTCGTCTTCCTCGAGCGGTGCAAAGGCTTGATCTACGTACGGGCACGCAACAAAGTGCGTTGGGCTGTGTTCTTCCAAGGCAGGGGTAAAGTGAGCGCACTCCGGACGCGCAATCGGACAGCGCGTTCGGAAGCTGCAGCCGCTCGGTTTATTGATCGGTGTGGGGATATCGCCCTCGAGGAGTATTCGCTTCCGCCCTCGGTGCCGGGGATCGCTTGCAGGTACAGCGCTCAAGAGCGCTTGGGTATAGGGGTGTTTCGGCGAAAAGTAGACATCGTCTTTGGATCCGATTTCGACGATCGAGCCTAAGTACATGACTGCAATCCGATGCGAGATGTGATATACCACCGAAAGGTCATGCGCGATGAACAGGTAGGCGATTCCAAATTCGGCGCGAAGGTCTTCCATCAAGTTGATCACCTGCGCTTGGACGGAGACATCGAGCGCTGATACAGGCTCGTCGCAAATAATCAGCTCAGGGTTTGTTGCCAATGCACGCGCAATCCCGATGCGTTGTCGCTGTCCGCCGGAGAACTCGTGCGGATAGCGTTCGGCGTACTCCGGTTGCAGTCCGACTTTTTCGAGTAGCCACTCGACGCGCTCATTCCGCTCGCGCAGGCTCATGTCGCGGCAGTGCAGATCAAGCGGCTCGCGGACAATGTCGCGAACCGACAGCCGGCTGTTGAGCGAGGAGTACGGGTCCTGGAAAATCATCGCGATCTTCCGCCGGTAGGGCGTCATTTGCTTGGTCGAAAGCGAAAGCAGGTCAACGGGTGCACCATCCTTCCGGTGGTAGATCACCGAACCCCGCAGTCGCACGTCTGGCGAGGAATGTCGGAGGACGTTGACGATTGCACGCCCGACGGTTGTTTTCCCACAGCCACTTTCCCCGACCAAGCCGAGCGTCTCTCCACGATGGACGGTAAATGAAACACCATCGACAGCTTTGACATCGGCAACACGGCGCTGCAAGACGCCGGCATAGACGGGGAAGTACACGTGCAAATCCTTAACTTCCAGCAGGACTGGCTCGCTCATACCGATTGTGCAAGTGGTTGACCATCCAAGATGCGCGGTGACGGAAGGGTGGATTCTACCAGGTGACAGCGGACGTAGTGCTCAGCGGTGATCTCGACCAGAGGCGGCTCATCGGTGAAGCAGCGCTCAATTGCCACTGGACACCGTGTGCAGAACTTGCACCCCCGCGGAAGGTTGAGAATGCTCGGGACATTGCCGGGAATCGCAACCAAGCGCTTCCCACGATACTCCGGCAAATCTGGCCGTGGGATTGATGCCAAGAGCCCTTTGGTGTACGGATGAAGCGGATTGCCGAAAAGCTCGAAGACATCAGCGATTTCTTGGACTTTGCCGCCGTACATGACCATCACGCGATGGCATGTTTCCGCGACAACGGCAAGGTTATGCGTGATGAGGATGATGGCTGCATCCTGACGCTGTTCCTTGAGCTCGATCATCAGCTCCAAGATTTGTGCCTGGATGGTCACATCGAGTGCTGTCGTGGGTTCATCGGCGATCAGTAGGCTTGGATTGCAGGCCAGTGCCATTGCAATCATCACGCGTTGCCGCATTCCACCGGAGAACTGGTGTGGGTAGTCGTCGAGCCGTTTCTCCGCATCAGGGATGCCGACGCTTGTGAGC
>RFIK01000081.1 GCA_003695605.1 Chlorobiota bacterium | reverse complement strand
CGTTGAGCCTTCTCTCTGGCTTCCGTGGGCACTTTCACCATGCCGCTGGAACGGACGCTACTACGCTGTGCCGTGGGTTGTTGACACGCGCGTGCTCTTTCTCAACACATCGCTCCTCGAGGCAGCTGGCGCATCCCAACCCCAGACGTTCGAGGAACTACTCCGCGCAGCAAGTGCAGTGCACGAGCGCACCGGTGCGGCTGGCTTTGGTGCGACCGGTGCCGATAACCATCGCCTCTACAAGAAAATTCTCCCCTTCATGTGGACGCTCGGTGGCGATGTTCTCGATAGCGCTGGGCGTTGTGTGCTTGCTTCGGAAGCGAATGTCCGAGCACTCGAACTTTACGCAGCCCTTTCACGAACCGGAATCATTGACACACAGAAACAACTCGATGCCGCGTTTGTTCGTGGCGACGTCGCATTTTGGCCTTCAGGAAGTTGGCTCATCGAAAAAATCGAGCGAGAAAATCCAGCACTCCAGTATGCAGCCGTACCGATGCCTGGTCGGGACCGATCCGCCCCAGGTATCTCGTTCGCAGGTGGCGAGTACTGGGCCATCGCGCAGAAATGCACCAATCCTGCGTTAGCACGCGCGTTCATCCGCTACATGACTGCTCCTGGGCAGGTGATTGCATTCTGCCGTCGTATCGCGGAAGCAGGTTTTCCTGCGCGGCGGGATTGCTTTACCGATAGCAGCTTGGTGAGCAATCCCATCAAGCGTGTCTTTGCCGAGCAACTGCGCACAGCACGGATGACACCGGTCCATCCTCGCTGGCTCGATATCGAACAGATTCTCGAAAATGCTGTTGTTGATGTGCTCTACGGGCGCAGCGATGCCCCAGGTGCGCTCGTCCAAGCGCAGATGAAGGTTCAGGCACTGCTGGGGCGCTAATTCGGCATACCGAGGAATTCAACGCTCCGCTGCATGCGGATGGGCTGGGGATAGAGGCTCATCAGTTGGAGGAATGCCTCGGGAATCGCGGTCGAAACGTTGAGACCCATCTCCTGTGCCATCGCTGGTGTGATCGGGAAGTCGTGCGTCCATCGTCCCGTCGTCAGTTGCTCTGCCACATGCTGTGCAACGTCGGGGGAGTAATTTTTTGCCAGCAGCTCTGTTACTGCGTGGCGCATTTGCTCGAGTGCTTTCTCGGCGATGTCAGCGAGGATGAGTGTACGGTCGTCAATTTCGTTGACGTCTTTGATCTGTCGTAATCGCAGCAAGGAGGGGGCAGGGAATTCGCCAAGCTGCGGGTCAATCGGACCGAGCACTGCGTTCTTGCTCATGATGATTTCGTCGGCAGCCAGGGCAATGAGTGTGCCGCCGCTCATGGCATAGTGTGGAATGATGACGCGCGTTTTTCCCCTCCGCCGCTGGATAGCGCGTGCAATTTGGAGCGCGGCGATCACCAAGCCGCCGGGTGTATGGAGCACCAAATCAATATCGCGGCCGTCGTCGGTTGCTTCCAGCGCGCGGAGAACATCCTCGGAGTCTTCCATCGTCAAGTACTTGACCAGCGGGAATCCCAATAGCCGCATTGTCTCCTGCCGATGGACGATCAAGATGACACGGCTGGAGCGTTCCTCTTCGATGCGGGCGATCAGACGCTGGCGTGCTGCTTCGATGAGTCGCTGCCGGATGATCGGCTGCAGAGAGCTTATCATCACAAAGAACCAGAACAGCGAGAGTATGTCCATGTCCTCTCTACGCGTAGTTGTGGTACGATCGCACGTATTCATCGTCGAATGCGCGGCGGAATCGGTACTTCACAAAGAACCGGTAGAGCACAGCACCAGCACCGAATCCACCGATGTGTGCCCAGAATGCGATACCGCCAGCGTGGTCGGTGATCGAGAGTACACTGACGCCGCTGATGAGCTGCCCAACGAACCACACACCGATGTAGAGCAAAGCCGGCAGCTCAATGAAGTAGGGCAGGAAGAGAATCGGAAAGAGAAACACAATTCTGCTGTGCGGGAAGAGGAACATGTACGCTGCCATGACCCCCGAGATGGCACCAGAGGCACCGATTGCGGGGATGGTCGAAGTCGGATTGATTAGCAAGTGGGTGATGCTTGCAGCGATTCCTGTCAGGAGGTAGAACAAGGTGTAACGAATCGATCCCATGCGGTCCTCGACGTTGTCGCCGAAAATGTACAGCGTCCACATGTTCCCGATGAAATGGCCCCATCCGCTGTGGAGGAACATGTTCGTCACCAGCGGAACGTAGGAGTGTGGGTAGCCCATCACCTGTGCCCACTCAGGATCAGTCAGCCGAGCGGGCACAAGACCGAAATAGCGGATGAGAATGTCCAGCTTGTATTCCGGCAGCGAAAGCTCGAAAAGGAACGCGAGTGTATTGAGGCCGATGAGTATCCAGTTGGCCAGGGGAAACTGCCGCGATGGGATCGTGTCCTGCAGTGGAATCATCGCCGTTCGTCGGTGGTTGCGGTGCGAAGATACACGCCAAAAGCAAAAGCGCCGATTGATCAACAATCGGCGCGTGCTGTAAGTCGGGGTGAGAGGATTTGAACCTCCGGCCCCTTCGTCCCGAACGAAGTGCTCTACCGGGCTGAGCTACACCCCGAAGGCTCGCAAAAATACGCTACGTGTAGCCGCCGGGTGAAATTTTCGATTGCGTTATTCGTTGCAGCGTCTCTGTTCCTTTCACTGGCGCAGAGTAGGAAGTGATGGAGTCGTTGCACATCGAGCTTGGCACGTCGTGGTGGTGGTATGCAGTAGTGCTTGTTGCGCTTGGTGCTGCAAGTATATGGTACTATGCAGCGCACCGGAGCACGCTCCACCGAAGCCAGCGTGCAGTGTTGGCGGTGCTGCGTTGGCTCGGCTTGGCGCTTTTGGTATCGGCGCTCTTTGTGCCGGTGGCGCGGATTGTCTCCTCGCAGGCAGATCTGCCGCAGGTTGCAGTCATTGTGGATAATTCCGCCTCGATGCGTATCCGCGATAATCGCTTTGAGCGAAGCGTCGTTGCGCGTGCAGTGGTCGAAGCAATCCGCTCTGCATTTCCAGCGGATGCGCTGATGCCGCTCCGGTTTGGTAGGACGGTCGAGGTCCTTCCAACGCTGGTGCAGGATTCCTTTCGCTTCGACGACGGAGCGACGAATCTCGAAGCTCCATTTGCGGTGCTCTCGCAACGGCGCACAGAAAATGTACAAGCTGTTGTACTCATCACCGATGGTGCCTATAACACCGGCGGCATGCCACTCTACGAAGCACTGAGCTTGGGCAAGCCTGTGTTCACCGTCGGCATCGGTGATACTGCTGCAGTCAAGGACGTTGCGATCACTTCGCTTGTGACCAACGAACATGGGTACGCGGGAGTCGAAATGCCCGTCCAGGTCAGCCTCACAGCCGATGGCATCGAAGGTGTTGCAACGCTCACGCTCAGCGATGGCGGGGTCGAAGTGGGACGTGCGCACGTTCGTCTTCAGCCGGGACAGCGATTCTACCGACACGTCTTCAGCTATCTACCCTCCAGCGAAGGTATCCGTAAACTAACCGCGCGGCTGGAGCCTCCCGAGGGTACCAGCGAACTGACCACGCTCAACAACGTGCGGTCAGAATACGTGAAGATTCTCCCCAACGAGCGTACGATTGTGCTCATCGCTGGCTCGCCAAGCCCTGACCTTGCACTTGTCAGCAGCATCATCGGTCGTGATCGGAGTATTCGGCTGCGCCAGTTTGTGCAAAAGTTCGGCGCTGAATTCTATGGCCCAGCACCGACAGCAGCAGATCTCCGCAATGCAGAAAGTATCATCCTCGTAGGCTTCCCCATCGCTTCTTCACCGGATGCACTGATTGCGATGATCGCCGATGAAGCGCGGCGGGGCAAGCCGATTCTCTTCATTGCCTCGCAAACCATTGACCCGCGGAAGCTCTCAATCCTCGAGCCGGTACTGCCATTTTCGATTGAGCGCTGGGGCAGAGCAGAAATGCAGGTTGCACCGGTTCTCACTGAGAGCGGCACGCAGCACGCGCTCCTTGCAACTGGCGACGAACAGGTCCTAGCGGAAAAAGCCTGGAACGGCTTGCCACCAATCTACCGTCCGGAGGCGTTCGTTACGCCGAAACCAGGTGCTGAGGTGCTCGCAACGATTGCCGTTGGCACAACGCGACTTGATGAGCCACTCATCATTGCCAGGACAAGTGGCAGGCAACGTTCCGTAGCGCTGCTCGGATATGGCATCTACCGCTGGAAGCTACTCGGAGAAGGCAGCGACCGCGCCCAAGGGAAAGAGCCACCTCGTGTGCTCGATGCGTTCGTGAGCAATTCGCTCCGCTGGCTTGCCAACGACGAATCCTCGAAGAACGTACGGATCTACACAAGCAAGCGGCAGTACATCGGTGGAGAGCCGGTTGAGTTCATTGCAGACGTCCACGACGATGCACAACGACCGGTTGAGGATGCAACAGTCAGCGTTGCTGTCCGCTCGAGCAGACGCACCTTCGAACTTGTACTCCAGCCCAGCGGTGGTGGGCGTTATAGCGCAGTACTCCCATCACTGGAAGGTGGTGACTACAGCTTTACAGGCAAAGCGCAGCGTGCAGCACAACTTCTCGGCACCGATGACGGTCGGTTCAGCGTTGGCGAGATTGCACTCGAATACCAGAATGTGCCGATGAATGCTGCGCTACAGCGAACTCTATCGGAGCGCACTGGCGGTGCATTTTTCGAGGGTGACCGCCTCGATGCTCATGCGCTGTGGCAGCGCATCGAAAAGCTACCTGGGTTTCAACCACGCGTTGTTACCCTGGCGCGGACGCTCGCTCTATGGAATAGCTGGGTTCTTCTGGCACTGGCGATTACTGCCTTTGCGATCGAGTGGTATTTGCGCAAGCGCTACGGAGCAGTCTAAGGGGCACTCGCCGCGTACGCTTCCACCGGCGGACAAACGCACATGATGTTGCGTTCGCCATACGTGTTGTTGATCCGTGCAGTGGATGGCCAGAACTTCCGCTCTTCGACGAACGGAAGAGGGAATGCAGCCTTCCGACGTGAGTATGAATGCTGCCAGTGGTCGCTTGTGACCATGCGCTGCGTATGGGGTGCGTTCTTGAGAACGTTGTCGGTGCGATCTGCCTGGCCCCGTTCGATCTCGGCGATTTCCTCACGGATGGCGAGCATCGCTTGGCAGAAGCGCTCCAGTTCGGCAAGGGATTCGCTCTCGGTCGGTTCGATCATCAACGTCCCTGGAACAGGGAAGGAGACCGTCGGCGCGTGGAATCCATAGTCCATGAGCCGTTTGGCAACATCTTCGGCATCCACACCAGTGCGTTGGCGGAAGGGACGCAGATCCACGATGAACTCATGAGCTACAGAGCCGTTCGTGCTGGTGTAGAGGATGGGATATGCCTCGTGCAAGCGCGTCTTGAGGTAGTTGGCGTTCAGGAGCGCAACTTGTGAAGCGCGGCGGAGCCCATCACTTCCCATCATGCGGATGTATGCCCAAGAAATCAGGAGAATGCTGGCGCTGCCCCACGGTGCTGCCGCAACGGTGCCGATACTCTCTGCATTCGGATTGGTAGGAATGACCGGATGCGACGGCAGAAATGGCGCAAGTTCGCGGCGAACCGCGATCGGACCCATCCCAGGCCCACCGCCCCCGTGCGGGATGCAGAAGGTTTTGTGCAGGTTGATGTGGCAGACGTCGGCGCCAATCCGCCCTGGTGACGTTAGCCCAACCTGTGCGTTGAGATTGGCACCGTCCATGTACACCAGCCCGCCTACGTCGTGGATGCGCGTGCAGATGTGGCGGATATGCTCTTCGAACACGCCATGCGTAGAAGGATAGGTCACCATCAAGCAGGCGATGCGGTCGCCATAGTCGGAGAGCTTGCGCTCTAGATCATCGAGATCAATGTATCCGCGGCTATCACTTGCGACGACGACAACGTGCAATCCCGCCATGACAGCACTTGCAGGATTTGTCCCGTGTGCCGATGCCGGGATGAGTGCGATGCGCCGGTGGCCCTCGCCGCGGCTTGCATGGTATGCCCTGATGACAAGAAGCCCTGTGTATTCACCTTGTGCGCCAGAGTTCGGTTGCATAGAGACTGCGTCGAGACCGGTGATGATGGCAAGGTCGCGCTCCAGTTCAGCGATCAGCTCGCGGTACCCCTCGGCTTGATCGAGCGGTACGAACGGATGCAGTTGGTTAAACTCTGGCCATGTGATCGCCATCATTTCTACGGCGGCGTTGAGCTTCATCGTGCAGGAGCCGAGCGGTATCATCGAGTGGACGAGCGAGAGGTCTTTGTTCTCTAATCGCTTGAGATACCGCATCATCTCCGTCTCGCTGTGGTACGAGTTGAAGACGGGGTGCTCAAGCATTGGTCGTGTGCGTGCAAACGGCGAGGGGAACTCCCGAGTTTCTGGGGTCACGCTGCCGTTGGGCAATTGCCGCCCCAGCGCGGTCGCAAAGACGGAGGCAATCGCTGCAACGTCGCGATCTGTTGTTGTCTCATCAAGTGAGATGCCGATCGCACCATCGGAGTAGTAGCGGAAGTTCATGCCGCACCGAAGTGCTTCGTCGCGGACGGCGCGCTGTTGGTCTGGAGAAAGGGGGATGTACAGCGTGTCGAAAAAGAGCCTGTTCCGCTGCTCGATGCCCATAGCGGTAAGCAACGCATCGAGTGTGACAGCATGGTGATGGACACGCTTGGCAATGCACCGAAGCCCATCGGGTCCATGGTACACAGCGTAGAAGGCAGCAACATTTGCCAGAAGT
>RFIK01000080.1 GCA_003695605.1 Chlorobiota bacterium | reverse complement strand
TGTCGCAAGGATCACTGGAAAAATCGGGTGCCCATGCCACCGCCGCTGGAGCTGCCAGCGCTTGGGGTAAGGATTTGGGTACAACAAGTACGTTTTCGCGAAGACAACCCCACTGCGCTGCGCAAGCAGCCAGAACTCTTCCAGCCGGGCACGGAGAAGAAATGCGTTCTCTGGTAGTGGTGGTGCTTTGCGGAGTCGGACCTCCGAACGATCAACGCCGATGACCCTCGCTTCAGGATGGAGCAACGCGAGAGCACGAGTGCTTCTACCGGTTCCGCATCCTGCATCAAGAAGGAGCGGCCGCCGGCACGCTGCATCCATCGCCAGACGCTCCATTGCAGGCAGGATTGCCTGTTCCATCGTCGCACTTATTGGCAGCCGGAACAGGGTGCGCTGATGCTTTGTGACAAGCGCTACAATGCGCTGGCGAGTATGTTCGCTAACTTTGCTGTGAACTTCAGGCATTGCACGCCGAGAACCTATGGACGACCAAACCTTGATCGAGCAGGCAAAGGCAGGCGATAAGCAGGCGTTTACCGAACTCTACCATCGCTACCGTCAAACGGTGTACAGCTTCTCCTATGCTGTCTGCCACAACAAAGACTACGCCGAAGATGTTGTCCAAGACACGTTCATCAACGTCTTCCGCAAGCTGCATCAATACGACGGCCGGGCAAAATTTACAACGTGGCTCTACTCGATTGTCGTCAATAACTGCCAGATGCACAACCGCCGCACCCAATTGGAGCAAGCAACAATTTCGATCGAGGAGTTGTCCGAGCCTAACAGCGAGCGTGCGTCCCCTATCGAATTTCCTGCACGCGACGATTACCAGCCCGACGTCATCCTTGCAGCCGAGGAACTCCGTGAAGCCCTCTACGCCACGCTCCAGAAGCTTCCGCTCGACTATCGGCTTTCGTACATCCTCCGGGACATCGAAGGACTCAGCAACGAAGAAGCTGCTGAGGTGATGGGCATCAGTGTACCAGCCCTCAAATCTCGGCTCCATCGCGCACGCAGATTCATTCGCGAGCAACTTCGGGATTTCTCGCTATGATGGATGTGGCATTGACTCTTGGTCAGCTCGGAGTTATTGCAGCAATTGCCTTTGCGACGTCGGTCGTCGGTGGCATGGTAGGAATTGGGGGTGCAGTGCTGCTGATACCGGCATTCTTGGTCATTCCACCGCTGGTAGGTATCCCCGCGCTCGATATGTACCGTGTCAGTGGAATCACCAGTGTGCAGGTGTTGGCGTCGTCGCTCTTTGGGGCATTTCTCCATAGCAAGCGCGGCGCATTCGATCGTCGGCTAGTGCTCGCAGTCGGTATTCCGCTTATGCTCGCTTCGTTTCTCGGGGCAATGCTCTCCGGCAGTGTCAGCGCACAGTTCTTAGAAGCACTCTTCGGAGCAGTGGCGATCATCGGCGCTCTGATGCTGCTCGTGCGGCCGCGCGATACCGAATCGCTCGAGTATACCCTTTCGTATCCCAAAGCAATTGGGATTGCTCTCCCGGTTGGACTGTTTGGCGGGATGGTCGGCATGGCAGGCGGATTTCTCCTGGCACCACTACTGGTAACCATCGTTGGCGTCCCGCTCCGTGTGACGATTGGTTCGACGCTTGGGATCGTGATTATTGGTGCACTGGCGACATCGGTTGGCAAATTCATGGCAGGCATGGTTGACCCGATTTCGACTGCTGCCGCGATCATCGGTGCACTTCCCGGGATGTGGATTGGCGTGCGGATCAGCCACCACTTGCAAATCACGATCCTTCGGCGCATTCTCGCTGCGATCATTGCAGCAATCGGGCTCGGTATGCTCGTTCGCGTCATCGGGTGAATCGTATCCCACAATCGCTGCATCGTATTGGGCAGCAACGGCACGGAAATGTTTCACCAACCCAACACTCAACGATGTTTTTCCGCCAGATCTACGAAAAAGGTTTAGCACACGCCAGCTACATGGTCGGTTGCCAAGCCAGCGGCACGGTAGCAGTCATTGACCCCCAGCGAGATGTGGATGTGTACCTCCGCATCGCCGAACAGGAGAAGCTGCGCATTACACACGTGCTCGAAACGCACATCCATGCAGACTTCCTCTCCGGCTCACGTGAGCTTCAGCACGCAACCGGCGCAGAGCTCTACCTTTCCGATGAAGGAGGCCCCGAGTGGCAATACCAGTTTCCCCACGTTGGACTCCGCGATGGTGATACCTTCATGGTGGGGAACATCAAGTTCGAAGTCTGGCATACACCTGGCCACACACCCGAGCACATTTCATTTCTGGTGACCGATACTCCTGCCTCCTCTAAACCAATCATGTTCTTCAGTGGCGACTTCGTGTTCGTCGGCGACGTTGGCCGTCCAGATTTGCTCGAAAAAGCGGCAGGGTATGTTGGCACAATGGAACGCGGCGCACGTCAACTGTTCGCATCGCTCCAACGCTTCAAGCAACTGCCCGATTACGTGCAAGTCCACCCTGCCCACGGTGCCGGTTCTGCGTGTGGGAAAGCGCTCGGCGCAATTCCACACTCAACAGTCGGCTACGAGAAGATCACCAACTGGGCATTCCAATTCGATGACGAAGATGCGTTCGTTCGAGCTCTCCTCGAAGGGCAGCCTGAGCCGCCACGCTACTTTGCTATGATGAAAAAACTCAACAAGGAACCGCGCGCTGTACTTCCGGGTGGGAAGGTGCCCGTTCTTCCCAGGCTCAATGGTGAACAAGTCGAGCAGCTTCGCAGCACGGGAACGCTCATCATTGATACACGCGATAAAGTCTCGTTTGCCGGCGGGCATATCCCTGGCAGCATCAACATTCAGAACAACGGCGCATTCTCAACGTGGGCGGGGTGGATTATCCCCTACGACCAACCGTTCGCACTGATAACCCCAACGGAGCAGCTCGAAGAAGTAACACGCAAGCTCATCCGCATTGGGCTCGACCACGCAGTAGGGTATTTGCCAGACGTCACCGAATGGGCAGGTGGAGGACGCGAATTGGTATCACTCCCCCAGATGAGCGTCCACGAGCTCGCCTCGCAGATCGAGCAAGGTAATGTCGTTGTCCTCGACGTCCGCAACCAAAGCGAATACGATGCAGGCCACATCGCTGGTGCGTTGCACATCTTCGCTGGTTACCTTGAGCAAAACCTTGACCGCATACCACGTGACCGGCTCGTTGCGGTGCATTGTGCTGGCGGCGACCGTTCCTCGATTGCAACGAGCTTGCTCCACCGGTACAATTTCTCAAACACCGTCAACGTCACAGGCGGCATCAACGCGTGGATTGCTGCGGGTTACCCAGTCGAAACGCAACGGTACACAGCCGCAGTACCACTCTAAGTTTCTTCATCACTCAACCACCAAGAGAGAATGGAACAGCAACTGACAGCACTCAAACCCGAACCGCTCACGGCGGAGAGTTTCCGCGAGAAAGTCTTCGATTACCTTACCGAGCGGGAATGGAAGTACAAAGGATCACTGCCGTGCGTGATTGACTTTTGGGCGGAGTGGTGCGGTCCCTGCCGCATACTTGCGCCGATCTTCGAAGAACTGGCCACCGAATACGCTGGCAAAGTTCTCTTCTACAAAGTGGACACCGACGCCGAACAAGAATTGGCGATGGTCTTCGGCATACGGAGCATTCCTTCGCTCCTGTTCGTCCCGCTCAGTGGAAAGCCACAAATGGCAGTCGGCGCACTTCCCAAGCCCACGCTGAAGGAGATCATCGAAAAGGAACTCATCCCAACACTTCCGGCATCCGAACAAGCAGAGGAAACCGAGCCTGCTGACAGCCAGCCGCTGGCAGAAGATGAAATCTCCCCGGCGGAACTGAAGGCGCTGCTCGACAGTGGCGAGCAATCTATTCTCCTGCTCGACGTTCGCTTCCCTGACGAGCACGCGCAACGACGCATCGAAACTGAGGAGCAATTGCTCATCCCTCTTCCCGAACTTGAAGATCGCATCGCAGAACTGGAGCCATATCGCGATCGCCTCATTATTGCGTACTGCCGAAGCGGCTCTCGAAGCGAATATGCAACGGACATGCTCCGCTCACACGGCTTCAACGTGCGCAATCTCCGCGGTGGCATCCTCGCCTGGTCAGACTAACACTTTGATTACGATCATGGCAACGAGTGTCCCCGAGCGTGGCTCGGGGACACTGTTTTTTTTCCGCACTGCTGAAACAAAGCGTCACAGCGCTGAATTATTGCAGCGGACTTCCATGCGAACAGTTCCTATGCATCTGTGGCGTGCGATAGCATTGGCATTCTTTCTGACAGTAACTACGATAGCCCAAGTAGCTGGCGATCAACACACCAACGAGCGGCTTATTCTCCGCGTCCTTTCTGCGCCCGGTGACCTCGATCTCGATCGGCGTTGCATGTACTACCCCTATCCATTTTCGCCGATGGATTCAATCGCTGCCGTCTATCGTGCGCGGTGCTCGGCGTATAGCCTACGGCTCGATGGGTTGGAGGAACTCGAGGTGTTCCGTGCTGCACTGGCATGGGTAGGGACGCGCTGGAAACATAGCTCCGATAATACCGTCGCACCCTCTGTCACTACGCTGGAGTTGCTCGAGCGCGCGCAGCATGGCGAGCAGTTTACGTGTGTCGAATATGCTCGGCTCCTAGTTGATGTGCTCGTGTCGCATGGCTATCCAGCGCGAGTTGTCGGTCTGAGCAAAGAAGACATCGAAACTCGCCCGCAGGGTGCACGACATGTTGCAGTCGAGGCATGGTCCACAACGTATCACAAGTGGGTCTTCCTCGATCCGCAGTGGGGATGCTACCCCTGCATGAATGGCGCGTGGCTCTCTGCGTACGAACTGGTCAACGCAATCGTTGCGGGCAAGCTGGAACAGATCGAACTCGTGCCCGCAGTAGAAGTCTGCGCATACTACCGAATCACCCCCGATGAGCTAGTCGAGCAGTATCGGGCATTCCTTGCTCCGTACACCGGCTATCTCGATTACCCCTACGTTTACGACGGCAAGTACACACTGCTTATGTACATCTGCAAGGAATCGCTCCCGCTCCCACTTGCATTCCAAGGAGTGCCACTGAGCGGGCTTTTCTACACACGTTCATGGCGGAAGGCCTATGGCGCGCTCGATCAAACCCACGTGACCTTCCGCTACTCGGGCGATTACCATCCACAGCGGGGCTTTACGCAACCTGCATACACGCTGGATATCGCTACAACACTCCCATGGGTGCAACGCTTCGAAGTCCGACACGACAGCGGTTCGTGGGAGCCGATTACCTCTGCGCGCCACCAGTGGACACTTCACCGAGGAGTCAACACAATCGAGCTGCGGGCTGTCGGCTATAGCGGCATGCGTTCTCGCAGCGCGTCCGTCACTGTCTTTTGGGGGTTGCCTCGCGAACTTCCAAAGCTTACCAGTACTCAGTAGCTCAAGTTTTTTTCAGCGCTGCCGACAATACCCCCTGGACACAGAGAAAAGGGGCAGGGACGCCGCGGTTATGTTCCACTTCCGTTCAGGGAGGTTCTATGCCATCCTCAATCTCCAATGGTGCACGCATCCGCACCAACACGCCCGCCGAGAATGCGTACAACGCACTCGACGCTGCCAACCGGGCGATTGCACTCCACCAGCTCCGCCTGTCGACCGGCAAGCGCATCAACTCTGCGCAAGACGACGTGGCCGGTTACATCACCTCGCGTGCACTGAAAGCTCGCAACGGCGC
>RFIK01000007.1 GCA_003695605.1 Chlorobiota bacterium | reverse complement strand
CTTTGTGTCCCGCGAGCCTTTTCCCACGGGGTTGGGCAACGGATTTCCAGCACAGAGAGTGCCTCCTCTGCCGCCAAGTGACTCGAACAAGGGTGAGAAGTGCCCTCTCTTCAAGTAAAATATTCGCCACCAGTGCTGAATTCAACCCTTGGCACTGAGCGTAACAAATCGGTAACAGTGCAATAGCACTGGGGTAAGAGGCGAGGGGGAGTTTCGCAACAGCTCTGTGTGTGGTTGTTTCATCACTTCCTTCCAGTCCGATGGCTTTTCGTGTGTTCGTGTGTGTGGTAGTTGCTGCTGTGCTTGCGCATTCTGCTGAAGAGCCAGGCACAATAAGCGGCAGAATCCGCGAAGCGTCCACTGGTGAAGCACTCCGCGGTGCGACGGTAATTTTGGATGGGACGAAGAAAGGAGCAATCAGCGATCCAAAAGGGAATTTCCTCATCAAGAATGTCCCAGCAGGGACATACACGCTCACAGTACGCTACGTCGGCTACGAAACAAAACGCATCCCGAACGTTGTCGTTACGCCAGGGAAAGTGACAGCAGTCTCTGTGGTGCTCGACCGGGACCGTCAGGTAGTCGCGCGGGATGTCATCGTCGAAGCACGGAGAACGAGCGAAACCCAAGCTGCTGTACTCGCTCAGCGCAAAAACAGTGCGCAGGTCAGTGATGGCGTCAGCATCGAAGAAATCAAGAAGCTCCCCGACAGTGATGCTGGGCAAGCGCTGCGGCGTGTCCCAAGCGTCACTCTGGCAGCCGACAAGTTCTTGATCGTCCGCGGCACCAGCGACCGCTACAACAATGCGATGCTCAATGGTGTCGTGTTGACTTCAACGGAACCAGATCGGAAAGCGTTCACCTACGACCTACTCCCAAGCGAGCTGCTCGAAAGCGCAACGATCGCCAAAACGTTCACACCCGATTTGCCAGGCAACTTCACCGGCGGGATGGTAGAGCTGAACACGGTGGAGTTTCCATCGCAATCAATGCTCCGTGTGAGTTTTGGCTCATCGGTCAACGACAATGCCTTCTTGCAACCGGGGCGCTATATCAGTTCGCCGAGTGGGCGGTGGGATTGGCTCGGCTTCGACGACGGCACACGCTCGCGGCTTCCCGACGGAATGCCGACCGATCGCCGACAGATGAGCGCGCTGCTGAGCGCGGTCCGCAATCCCTACGATACTACCGGTGCACGAGAGCGCTGGACTGCGATAAGCCGAACGTTCAATAACCAGAACTGGCAGCGTACCCAACGGACTCTTCAGACGCCGAACAGTTCGATTTCGCTGGCGTATTCGAGCCTTGGATCACTCTTTGGAGCTGAGCTTGGGGTTGTTGCAAGTCTGACGTACTCGAATAGCTGGTCGGTTTCGACCATCGAGCGCAACGGCATCTTAGCCGATCGCTCCCGTTGGTTTGTCAATAGTGGCTTCAATCCATCTCGGACGACCACGCTCGGAAGCATGCTCAACCTTGCGCTCAAGGCGAGCAGCTACTCGACGATCGCGCTCCGGACGGTTTTCAACCACAGTGCCGATGAAGATGTCGTCGTGCTCGATGGGCAGGACTACGTGCGGATATTCGACACAAAGCAGATTTCAATGCAGTACGTCGAAAAAATGCTCCTATCGTCGGTGCTCTCTGGGGATCATACGCTCGTGGCTCTCGGGAATGCAGCGCTGGATTGGAAGATTGGCTATTCGCAGTCAGGACGTAACGAGCCAGACTACCGGCGTTTTCGTTTTGCTCGCCAAACCCCAAGTGGGGATGGCTACGTCGAGCCGTACAGTTCCGACATCCCAAGCTTTACGCCACTGGCTCAAGGTGATGGAGTCCGCGCTGGGCGCTTTTTCTCGTCGCTCGACGAGCGAGCCTGGACTGGAGCATTCAACGTCGAGCTGCCACTGCGAGAGCTGAAAGTCAAGTCTGGATTCCTCACCGAGCACCGGCAGCGTTCATTCTCAGCGCGGTCGTTTACCTACGTGCCGGGACCGGAATTTTCGCTCGACTACGATGTTTTCACGCTTCCAGACTCGGTGCAGTGGGCCGATCCCTCGCGCATCTTCCGGCCGGAAAACTTTGGTCCGCAGGGGATTGGTATCTCCGAAGACTCGCGTCTTGCCGATGCATACGATGCAAGCGAGCGGCTCTACGCCGGGTATGTGATGGCCGATTGGTCGCTCGATGAGCTGGGGCTACCGCTGCGAATTATCGGTGGTGTTCGCTACGAGGACAACCAACAGGTGCTCTCGAGTTACGATTTGAGCGATCGGCCTGTAGATGTAAACCTCCGAACGCGTGACTGGCTACCGGCGCTTTCGCTTATCGTCAAGCTCAGCGATGCAATGAATCTGCGCGTCGCCGGCTCCCGGACACTTGCGCGGCCATCGCTGCGGGAGTTTGCGCCGTTTGCGTTCTACGATTTTTCGACCCAATCCCAAGTGATGGGCAATCCCAATCTGACGCGTTCGAGAATTACGAACCTCGATCTGCGGTGGGAATGGTTCACATCACCTGGCGAGGTGCTCTCGGCAAGCGTCTTCTACAAGCGTTTCCTCGATGCGATCGAGGAGACGATTTACCTGGAGCAGTCAGAGATTGCACGCACGTTCCGAAATGCGGAGGGACCAGCGACCAACTACGGCATCGAACTCGAACTGCGGCAGCGGCTGGACCTGCTCGGAAGCTGGGGAGAGAACATCATGCTCACAGCAAACTATGCCCGCATCTTTTCGGAAGTTGTCGTCGCGCAAGGTGGGCAGAACGATCGCCGTCCGATGTGGGGGCAATCGCCGTATACGTTGAACGTATCGGCATTTGCGACGATTCCCGCATGGGATGCCACGCTTAGCATCGGCTATAACGTGTTCGGTCGGCGGATTGTGTTGGTGGGATTGCGGAACGCGTACCTGTTTGAAGATCCCCACACGTATGAGTTACCGCGCGATGTCGTGGATCTTGCGGTGACCAAACGTTTCGGAAACTTCGAGCTGCGGCTTTCGATTCGTGATCTCCTCAATCAACCGCTGCGATGGGAGCAGGGCGGCACGATTGTGCAGTCCACCATTCGCGGCCGTTCCATTGGAGTAGGCGTCAGCTATCGCTTCGGCGAG
>RFIK01000079.1 GCA_003695605.1 Chlorobiota bacterium | reverse complement strand
GTTGCGTGGGCTTGGAGAGTTTCGATTTCGCGTTCTTGAGCTTCAGCCAAGAGTCGCTCTCGCAGATTGAGCCGAAGCAAGTCGGACTCACCTCGCGCAAACAGTTGGCGCTCTGCCTCGACCATTCGTTCAGCAGCGATGCGCTCTGCACGTGCGAGCACTGCTTGCTCGTACGTTGCATTGACGTTTGCTGCACCAAGGAGAACATCGCTTTCGATCCGGCGCTGAAGCTGTTCGATAACAGCCTCCAGTTGGGTGAGCTGGGCGCGAATTTGTTCGCGCTGCCCGTGCGGCCCGCGGTAGAGGAGAGGAATTTCCACAGCAAGGCCAGCTTTCCAGTATGTAGGCTGTTGCGAAAGTGGAGGCGACCACGAAGGGGTATAGAGATTGACCGAAGCATTGATCAGCGGCTTGAACTGTTCGCCGGCCAGGCGCTGCTCGACGGCGAGCTGCTCGTATTCTGCTTGGAGCTTTTGCAGTTCTGGCCGCCGTTGCCGTGCACGAACTCGATCGAATTCAAGTTGCAGTGGATCGATAAACTCAAGCGCAGGGAAGGGTTCTGGTACCATGCTCGCAAGGCGTTCGAGCCTTTCCCACTCGATTCCCCAAAGGTTGAGCCAAAGCGCTACCGTGCTTCGTTCAAGTTGATTTCGTGCTCGTGCAAGCAATGATCGCCGGCGCAGCACTTCCTGAAGAATTTCGATCGAGTCAATTGGTGCGCGCTCCCCACGTTGGATTTCAGTGACAACCAAGCGATAGCGATCGCGTGCAACAACGTAGAGCTGTTCAGCGACGGCATAGCGTGCACGTGCTGCTGCCCAAGCGAAATAATCACTGAGCGCCAGGTAACTGACAAGGTTTCTCCGCTCACGGTATGCAGCATCAGCGCCCAGCAACGCTTGTTCTGCACGGAGAATTGCTGTACGCGTCGGATCAATGTGCACGTTCCGCATCAATGGAAGCATCAGCCCGATGCTTGGTTCACCAGCTTCTGTTGTAGCGTAATCTTGGTTGAAAAAATCAATCGAACGACGGTAACCGATCGTAAGCTGCTGCCCCCAGTAGAGAGGAACGGTCAACCCCGCGTTGAGATCATTGTTTTTTATGCCACCGATGTACTGTTTTGCGCTCATCGAGCCTGTGATGCGCGGATCGAGCAGACCCCATGCAGCCGTTTCCATGCCACGCGCTCGTTCTACACCAGCAGCTGCGATACGAATATCTGGGTGAGCACGTTGGACAAGGCTCAAGTACTGTGTGACCATGAACGTATCAGCGCGGGTGCTTCGCGTGATGATCATACTCGTATCGGCTACATCGAGGATGCGGAGAGCATCCTCAAACTGAGCGTCGAGCCTGCTTGTACAGGCGAGAAATACTAGCAGGAATGCTACACGGATGCGGGTGCTCACTTTGCCTGCTCAAACTGATCAACAGGCTGCTCGTCATTTTTAGGTGCTTTGTCCCCCGTGAACGGTGCACGTTTCGCTGGCTTCCGGCGGAGAGGGGGAGGTTCTTTCAGCGACGGTGGAAAACCGTTGAGTTGCCGCCAGATTTCATAGGCGAGTGGAACGGTATTGAGCAGCATCCAACCGCGTGCTTTGGTGCCGGGTCTGAGAACTTGCGGATTCGGCCAGGGATCGTCGGCTGTGTCTGGCTTGATGATTGCGCGGAACATGCCGGCACCGCGGTCATCGTCAACTGCATCGACAACAGAGACGACACCGCCGAACGTGCCGATGTTGACCTGGGGGAAGCCAGAAATTTGGAGCGCAGGGAAACCATCGAATTGGATACGAACTTTCTGTCCCGGATAGACCAACGGTGCATCGTTGCCTTTGATGTACAGTTCGACCGCAAGTGAACTGACCTCAGGCATCACAATTGCAAGTGCATCCCCTTGAGTCACGGTTTCCCCTGGACCGAGGGAATAGAGTCGGACGACAGTTCCCTCCACAGGTGAGACCACGACAGCGTAGCGGCGCCGCATCTCAATGTTGGATTTATCAATGAGTGCCTTGGCGATGGAGGACTCCACAGCGGAAAGCGCTTCCTGTGCCTTGTTGAGCTCACTGCGTGTTTTCTGAATTTTCGCGTTCCATTCATTCTGCTTGAGCCGGTACTCTTGGCCAGCTTGCTCAAGCTGGCTTTCTGCGGCTCGAACATCTGCCTGGGCACGTTCGTAGCGTGCTTGCGCCTGTTGGAGCATGCTCCGAGCGCTTTCAAACTCCCGCAGCGAGCGGAGTCCTTGGTCATAGAGCGCTTTGCGGTCCTGATATCGCTGTTTGGCAATTTCCAAGTCAACTGTCTCCTGCTGCATGAGAGCCCGTGCTGCTGCGAGTTTTTGCTGCGATTGGATGATGTACTGCTCAGCACTTTGAAGTGCTGCACGCTGAGCTTCGATTTCGGCCGAGAGTTGCTCACTGATAGCAGTGATTTGCGCGCGGAGCTGCTTGGAACGCTCGAGAAGCCACTCGACGTGTGCGCCAGTCCGTGCAACGATGTTGGTGTCGAGGAATTTGGGGTCTATGTCCTGAAGCAGTGCAATCGTGTCACCGGCAAACACGTGCTGCCCTTCCGATACATACCAGCGCACCAAACGCCCAGTGATTTGTGCATTGACATACTGGGGACGTTCGACGGGGCTGAGCGCAGTAACCCGACCTTCGGCAAGGACGGTCTGCACCCACGGGGTTGCAAAGAGTACAGCAATCGTCACCAGCAGCATCACCAGGATCACTCGCAAGTAACGCCGAATCAGGGGCGGCGCCTCGATATCATCGAGCGTACGGATATAGATGCCCGATAAGACCGAGCGCTGCTGTCGTCGCCAGCGAAAACGTCGCCGCTGATGTATCTCAACGGTTTTGTTCATCGCCGTTCTTGCATGAGTGTACCCAATGTCGGAAAGAGTTGCCGGAGTGCACTCTCGCGACGGCGGAGAACATCTGAGAGCAAACCGCGTTCAATGATGTACCCGTCATGCAGGACCGCGACGGTCTGCGAGTGCACCACGATTTCGGGGTCATGAGATATGGTGATGACTGTCCACGGATTGTCCTCAGCATACAGTGCCTGGAGGATCTCAAGTTTGATGTGGTCTTCGATGCCGTTGAAGCCTTCATCAATGATGAGGAGCGATGGGCGATGCACAATCGCACGCGCAATCATGATGCGCCGAATTTGACCTGTTGAAAGGTTCGTACCACGTGGGCCAACGTTGGTCAATAAGCCTTTGTCTAGACCGCTGACCCACGTATCGAGCTTTGCTACTGAGAGTGCCCACCATACATCCTCCTGCGGAATCCAGTCGCGTCCCCATAGCACGTTGTCGAGAACTGTTCCTGAGAGTACCTCATCGCTTGTTTTGATGTATCCAACGTAGCGACGGTACGTTGTGCGGTCAAGCAAACGTGTGTCAATCCCGTTGATGTACACAGCACCATGCTCTGGCTGCAGTAGGCCGAGGATCAAGTGCGCGATAGTAGACTTCCCAAGTCCACTTGCACCGACGATGGCAACACGTTCGCTCGGCTCGATGGTGAGATTAATCGAGCGTAGGAGCGGAACATCCTTGCGGTACTCAAACCGTACGTTCGTGAGTTCAATTTTGAGTCCTCGCTGGTGCCCATCAGGCGCGAAGGCGACTGATCCGTTGCTTTCATGCTCGAGGCTTGTCAATTGCTCGATCTTTTCGAGCGAGGTAAGGAGAGTGAAGTACGACGGTATCTGCTTGATGATGTTTTCGATACTGCTCAGAAACAGCAGGATGATAATTTCACTTGCGACCAATTGACCGAGGGAGATTTGGCGATCGATAACCAACATTCCACCGGTGAGGAGCACTGCGACAATGATGACAATCCGCATCACTGTCGCGACAAGCTGCTGCCGGAGAATGATTTTGAAATGCTCTTTCCGACGGGATAACCATCGCTGAAGAGGTGTTTCGAAGCGATCGACGATTTGCTGAGCGTTTGAGAAAACTTTGTAGCTGACAATATTGATCCCGACCTCGTCGAGCACATCTGCCAGTGCGTACTTTGCGCTCGATTCTGCAATGTTCGTGTGGACACCACCGTAACCAGCCGCGATAATCAATGCGAGCGTCAAAAGAACAAGCAGTGTCGTTATACCCCACAGCAACGAACTAAAAATTGCCATAAACACCAACCCCACAACGATGGACAGGAGCGCAGTGATTGTATCGAGGGTCAGTTTGGTGAAGACTTTCTGAACGTTGACGACGTCAAAGAAACGATTGAGAAGCGACAGCACATCTTTGTGCTCGAATTCACGGATATCAGTTTCCCAGAGTGCTGAGGCTGCCTTGCATGTCGTTCGCACAAAGATGCGTCGCTCGATAAGCTCAGCTACGTATAGCTGGACGATACTGAACCCGCCACTAATAATCAGGAGAACGGTCAACGCCACTGTCACGACGATTAGCGGCAGCGTAACAGTTCCAGCTGCAATCGTTGTAACAAGCAAGTCCACTGCCAGCGGCACCGACAGCGAGAAAATGCTCACCAGGATTCCGTACCCGATGAGCAGGGCAATATCTCGGCTCTCAAGCTCGACAAGCTGGAAGAGCAATCGAAGAGGAGACTGATGTGCTGCCACTGAGATACCATTGGACGAGAGGAACTGGCGCAGTGTGACGAATTCCGTCGCAGGGGTATTTTTTTCCGCTATGGAAGCGTCACTCGAATCGAACGGTTCAGGAAGCGTCCCTCTGGGAGTGCATCAGGAAAACGACGCTCAATCCCGCGTGCGACGACGCGGATTCGCTTGGTAGCTGCAAGTGTACGAAGATAGCTTTCCGTTGCCCGTGCGCGTTCTTCTGCAAGCTTACGGTTACGGGCGCTATCACCGAGCACATCTGCACTTCCGCCGATTTCAAGTGTCGCACCATCAGGAATGCGCTCGATAAGTTGACGGAGGAGTTCACGGTTCTCCGCTGTAAGCTGACTGCTGTTGTAGTCAAACCGGAGTACTGCTTCGAATCGTGCAGTTGACAGTTCCACGCGTCGCCGGGGAAGTGCCTGGAGCACAACAGAAACTGAATCACTCGCGTGGATACCCGTCTGTGGGATTGCGGCGCGGACCGTGAGGTTGACGTGCGGAGTTCCAGGTGCAAGCCGCAGTCGAATCGGCACACGTGTGGTACCTGTATCGTCAAGGAGCTTCGGCTCGGCACCAGGTGCTTCCAGCAGGATCGAATCTCTGCTGAGAGCACTACCAGTAAGATGCACTGCCAGCGTGCCAACAAGCTCTGCAAATGTTTGTTTGGAAACGTACTCGACCAGTGGGGCATTGACGAGCACAATATCTACTCGCTGATTTTCTGCGCGACCTTCGGGATAATCCATGTTCGATGGTACCGATGGGAGTAACGAGGCATGCACCCGAATGCGAGCATGTGCAATTCCCAGTGACTCCAGCGCACGTGCGACCGCCTCGGCACGACGTCGT
Organism: Chlorobiota bacterium; assembly: GCA_003695605.1. GTDB lineage: Bacteria > Bacteroidota > Ignavibacteria > Kapaibacteriales > NICIL-2 > NICIL-2. Next base: position 6,645 of record RFIK01000079.1, on the reverse strand, counting down.
GCGAGCGTCGTATCACCCTTCTCGTAGTCGCCCGATGTTGCACCTTCGCAGATAACGCTCGCTGTAGGATTTCGGCGCAAGATGTCCGCAATGACGAGCAGGATATTCCTATGAGCAACGACCGGATCATCGGTCGCGATGCTATCTGCAGAGTGTACCACATAACGGTCAGGAATCGCTGCAGATCCTGCGTCGAAGAACACAGCATTGACAAGCGGTGGCGTCGGGACAAGTTCAGTCCCCTCTTCGATACGGCCATCAAACGATTCGATTGCCAGGTGAATGCGTGGTGCTTCCAACGGTGGAATTGCTGTAACGATCTGCGCTGTATCCTGCGCAGGCGGTGGTGGTGGGGGCGGTGGTGCAGGCTCTTCGGCTCGATCGGGCGAGCGTTCCAAGGACATCCGTACACCCAGCTCAAGGCGGATGCCACGCATCATCCAACGGACATCGGCGACTGGTGAAGTGAACACGTAGTCGTAGGCGAGTTGTTGGACTAAATGCAGACGCGACCCAATCGGCAGATGGTGTTCGATGCCGATGTGTGCTCCGACTGTCGGTGTGCGACGTTGGCCCATCGGTTGAAAGCCGCCAGTCCAGTTGATCGTGCGTTGCTGGGTGCTGATGAACACTGCATTGTCAGGTGATACAATGTGCCGCGTTTGTTGCATCTCTGCCTGGAGCGGGATGCCAAATCGCACGCCACCATTGAACCGAACTGTGGATCGTCCAACTCTCAATGCTGACCACCAGAGCGTCGGTGCGAGTTCAAGGTACGCAAGCCGTACATCGAGCGCATTCTCCGTAACGACCTCGACGACCTGTCCTGTTGTGCTATCGAATGCAGGTTCGCGGTCGTTCGGTGTGCGCAGGCGACCTCCGCGTGCTAACACTGTGGCACCAAGCCCAAGGTGGAAACGTTCGGACAGTGGATATTCGAGTGTCAGTGCAGCCCCGAGTGCAGAGCCACTCCCTGTGGTATACGTACCGCAATCAACAGTACCTGGCAAGGCGCTAAATGACGGAAGGTGGTCCGTTGCACTCCAAAGCCCGCGAAGGCTCACTCCCAGGAGCTCGTGGTGTATATCGTGCGGTTGTTGTCCGTATGCGGTGGATACAATGACAACGCAGAAACACGCTGTCAGCACAAGCGGGGAAATACGTTGCATAGACAGTTCCACAAGTAGCCGAGTGTGCAAATATCGCACGCTGCTATTATCCCAGGTTCATTTACTGCACCTACTTCCGGAGCCACCCGTGCTCCGTGTACCACTCAATCGTTTCTGCAATGCCACGTTCGAGCGAGAGTTCCTGGCGGTAGCCGAAATCTGTACGCGCACGCTCAGAAGAGCAGATCCAATAGCGCTGGATGATATCTCTGCCTTTGTGGTAGTCGAGCACCGGCGCTTTGCCCTGCAGGTGTCCAATCCAGCCAGATAGTGCAGCGATCGCCAGCACGAGCGCATGTGGTATCACGACGGGGATTGCCTTGCTTCCCATGACAGCAGCAGCAGTTGTGCCAATCTGCTTCCAGGTGTAGAAGTCTTCGCTTGAGATGAAGTACGTCTTCCCAACCGTTGCGTTCGATTCGAGTGCATCCACAATACCGCGCGCCAGGTCGCGGATGTGAATCAAACTGATCCATTTGCTCGAAAATCCAATGAGCGGTATCACTCCGCGCCGGATTGCTTGGAAGAAGGGCAAGGTTGCTTGGTCGCGCTCACCGTACACTGCTGGCGGACGAATGATCGTGATTGGCAATCGTTCACCCCAGGCACGGACAGCTTCCTCGGCGGCCTTCTTGCTTACGCCATACGGCGTAATCGGACGCAAGGGGGAATCCTCCGTCATCGGCTGATCGAGCGACGGCGACGGCCCGCAGACAGCAAGGCTGCTGATGTGCACAAAGCGTTGGAAACCAGACGCCGCTACATTGCCGGTTGCAGCGAGCATGCGCTCGGTAACGCCGCGATTTCCTTCCATGAACTCTTCCATCGAGCGAGCTGCAATCACCCCTGCTGTATGGATAACCGCAGTCGCATTCCCAAGTGCCTCAGCAATGGTACGTACGTCATCGAACGAGCAGCGCCGCAGTTCGTATGGCTTATCCCGGAGCCAGCGGTCATCGCTTGAGTGGCGGAGTAAGCATCGTACTGTATGCCCACGACGGCAGAGTTCATCGGCAATATGGCTCCCAACAAAGCCGCTGGCACCTGTGAGTGCAACAATCATTCTCCGTTCGAGGAAATGTCCAACAAACAGGACGCGAAACTATGGGGGCTCCGCAGAAACCCTCAGAAGTCCAATCCGAGCGAGAATAGCCACGTCGGCACTGACCATGACTGTCCGTCGTAGCGCCATGCGACGTCAACCTTGAACGGATAGCCAAGCAGGACAGTTCGGAACCCAACACCTGTGCTGAGCATGATTGTCCCCGGCGAGTAGATCCGGTACTCAGCACCGTAGATGTCATAGACGGTAGATGGTGGGCGCAGTGCTATTGTCTCTGAACCGCTCCATGCAGTGCCAGCATCGAGAAAGATGGCACCCATAATCCCGCCGACCGAGATCGGGAGCGGTCCACCTGCAAGCGCGTAAAAGATCGGGAAACGCCACTCTGCGTTGAAGAGAACATACCGTGTGCCACCTTCCTGCGCAAGGTCAAATCCACGCAGCGGCATATCCAACTGCAGGAATGCCAGGTCTTCCGGCTCTTCAAAGATTGCAGCATTGACAGCGACGGTGCGATTGAACCAATTATCGAGACCGCCCAGGAAAAATCGTCGCGGCGCTCCCCCGATACTTACCCCACCTGCTACACGCAATGCAAGTGAGTAGAGGTACTGATAGACGGGGATGTAATGTCGGATATCTGTCTTGAAGGTGGAGAACGACTTCGTCATGGGTGAAAACTCACCGCTGATGAACATCCGCGTTCCGCGGTACGGTGCTAAGAAGCCAAAGTCAGTATTGTCGAGCACGTAGCGGATGCTCGGCACTACGTAGTTCGCCGTATAGCCAGGATCGAGCGAGGGGATGTCGAGATTTTCTCGTGTGATCCCAAGCCACCGGAGACCAAGCTCGACACGCTCGAACGTACTCCACGCATAGGACGCTTCGACACCAGCACTGAACGTGCGCAGCAGATTGTACGCGTAGCTTGTACCGTACGGCAATGCCCAAATGACGGAGAACTGTTGAACGGTGGCCACGTAGTCCACGATGCCAGGCAGGTAGGCGTACTGCGCGTAGATGTAGCTGTTGCGGAGGTCTTGCCAGAGATTGACGGCTGCGTAGATCTGATGGTCGCCCATCAGGTCGCTGAAGAGCATTTGGACGACACCTTGTGCAGTACCCCATAGTGTGTTGAAACCACCGGTGGTCATGATCAGGTCGCTCGTGATTGTGACTTTGTACGGCTTTGGAGTAAAGTCATACCCACGCTGCTGCGTATCGCGATCGGGAGTGTAACCAGCAATTTCGCTATCGGTTACACTCGGTTTTGGCGTTGGCATCTCGATATCGAAACGGCCGTAGCCTCGGAAGGCCATCGCCGGTGAGGACCTGAGCGAATCGTTCGTGTGGAGAAGCTCTGCAATGGTCTGCTGCTGCTGACGCTCCAATTGCTTGAGCTTTGTCAGGGGAAGAGTGTCACGCCGTAGGTCGAGTTCGAATGGATTGCGAATGACAAAAAGGTCGTAGCCAACGTTGTTCTGCACCGAGACAACCAACTTCGAATCATCCCGTGCCAAGCTCATTTGCATAAGTGCCTGGAGTGAGTTTGTCTTCGGTGCGGTGCGACCTGTGCGGAGGTCGAGCTCGTAGAGATTGTTGATCCCGTTGTTGTCGGCAATGTAGAGAAGCTTCTGGCCAGTTGTGGATACTGCCAGGGAACTCTTTTGGTGGTCAGGATCGCGGGTGATGCGCTCAATACTGCCAGTGGTGATGTCAATGCGGTAGATGTCGCTGCGGCCGAGTTGCTGTTTCCAAAGTGAGGTTGTTGCTTTTGTGGCACGGTTGGGATCGAGGTCGTCGCCACGATCGGAGACAAAGTAAAGCTGCAGACCATCAGGCGACCACGCTGGATGTTGCTCGGCGTAGAGGTCGTTGGTCAGCTGCACAAGCGATTTCGTCTCTGTATCGAACAAGTACAGATCGGGCTGCTCTGCGCGCACCGCAGTGACTGCAATGTAGCGCCCTTGCGGTGACCACGTCGCGCTAGTCATCGTTGGCAAACCAAAGGTGTACTTGTCGTAGTCTCCGGTCTGAACGTCCACGATAAACAGCGCGTCCTGACCACCTGCTTTCGCAGTAATTGCGAGCTTTCTGCCGCTTGGGTCCCATGAAATTCCTGGCGTCAGAATGTTGAGCTCCTCGAAATCGAGTGTGCGTCCAGAGCTTACAAGCTGTTGCATGGTCCGTTTCGCAAGGTCCATGACGTAAATGGCAAAGTCGCCATCGCGATCGGAGATAAAGGCGACCTGCTTGCCATCGGGGCTCAATGCTGGAGACGAGTAGTAGTAATTTCCATCTTTTGAATGGTTCGTCAGCCGCTGGGCAAAATCGTCCACGCGCGTGAAAAGATCAAGGTCGGGCCAATACATCTTCCGCATCGCTTGCTGCCACTCGTCGGAGAAATCCTCCAGATTTTTCCCAAACGTTGCCTCGAATGCTGCCGAGACTGATTGTGCACCTCGCAGCTTGTGGATAAGCTCAGCGACTTTCCCCTTACCATATTGACGCTCGATGTAGGCGTAGAATGCTTGTCCGGCGCGATAGGCAAGGTATCCATCGAGCTGATAGAGCGAACGGAGTGCCTCGCTTGTTGCTAAATCCCGCATGAACATGTCTGTCTGGTCATCGAGTCCGTGGAGGCTTTCGTACTCGGCAAGGCCTTCATTCATCCAGATCGGAATCGTCGAACGAGAGTAGAGCGCCACTTGGATGCTCCCCGCGTAGAACATCTCATTGAGGTAGGCGTGCACGAGTTCATGATGGATAACATGGCGAAACTTCTCCCAATCCCCTTCGAAGGGCAAGACCATCCGGTTCTTGAACAGTTCGGTGACACCGCCGACCCCTTCTGGAAGAAGCTGCCCGATGATGTTCGTTTGCTGGAACTGGTTGTGCGATCCATACAGCACAATTGTCAAGCGTTTGTTCGGTCGGAAGCCGAACGAACGTATCAATTCACCAAGGGCATCTTCTGCTTTGTATGCGCAAAACTTTGCGATGTAATCGAGCGAGTCGTGGAAGTAAATGTCGAAGTGCGGAGACGTTATGTAGCGCCACTCGAACGATTGATACTGCACCTTGTTCTTCCCAAATTGTGCAGAAGCAGGAGGAACAATAGCAAGTGCCCACAGGACGAGCGCAGCCAACCAGCCAAATACTCTTGCATCAGAGGAGAAGAGGTTACTCGACATCGTCTTCGGCAACGTAGTAAGATTGCAGAGGTCCATCGAGTCCATTCCAGATTGAGGCACAACAACGTACCAACGAGAGAGCCGCTGTGCAAGCACACTGCACACGTTGGGCTTGGTACAAGCCTACGCAATCAACGATGGCACAGAAACGATATTGCGGAGGGTGACGTTCCAGCTGCGGCAATGCAGCTTGCAGCAATACAGCGAGCAAAGCTTTGCCGCACTCTCATGGTTGCTTGGTCAGACGTTCGATTGTTTCGAGCGTCTCTTGGAGCGTTTCCGCTTCCCACTGCTGCTGAGACTTTGTATGCGCGTAGATGGCATTCCGAATTACCCGTTGGAGAATCTCCACATTCGAGCGCCGCATGAGCATGGACTCGCTGAAGCGAAATCCCGCTTGCTCGATGAATTGGCAGCATTCCTCGCGCGAGATGAACGTTCCAGCGTTGAACGGGTCAATGTACACCTCAAGCGCTGGAGAATATACCACAAAGTGAAGCGGCATGCCAATTCCCCAAAGCTCGATGCCCGCTCGTGCAGCAATGAGCATGTAGATGCACGAAAGCGTGATGGGAATGCCCTGGCGGTGCTGGAGAACTGGTGCAAGGTAAATCCGATGCGGTGTGTGGTAATCGTTACCTGCACCGCGGAACTGTGCGCGATCGAAGACGACTGTGTTGAGCGCCAGGAGTTTCTGGACTTCTGAACGGGTCGGCGCAGCTTGCAGTGCACGCTCCACGTCAAGCCAGAGCGTATCGAGATGATGACCAATCGCACCAGGATCGCCGTCAGGACATCCAAAAATTGAGAGCAGTGTCAGCGATTCTTCCAATGGAATGTCACTTCCCTCAGCACAAGCATCGAGGATGCGGTCGAGCAGTGTTGCGAGTGCGTTAGTCCGAATTGCACGGAGGCAGGCTTGTGCATTCACCGCACGTGGGGAATCGGGCGGACTTGCTGCAAGTACTGCCTGGAGGTGCGGCACTGCTCTCCAGCGATACTCGATCAATCGGCGCTGTACCGATGTTGTGACGTGTGGGTCACTATCGTCGAGCAACCGAATGAGTGCGTCGAGTTCACTGCTTACCACGTTGAGCTGGAGAAGTGGTGGCATGCGGCTCTACTCGATCAAGTTGTGAATAGCGCTCAGTTCGGATCGAAGATGCTCAAATGCCTCCTGTGGCGAGTTGACAAAATGAAAAAGCTGCAAATCTTCCGG
>RFIK01000078.1 GCA_003695605.1 Chlorobiota bacterium | reverse complement strand
TTGCTGCCCCAACAATTGGTGGAAAGCTTGTCCAGCCCGACCGGGCGAACAGCTCTGGATACGTCGGGAAATTATCGTCAACGAGCCCCGCCCAGCGATAGCTTCGCTTCCCTGTGCGGAAAGCGTAGTCACGGGCGAGGTACTCGCGCAGCATCGCAATTTCCGCTTCGAGTGCGTTGGAGCCTTGCGGGACAAGACGTGGAAGGTTGTAGAAATCCACTCTCCCAATGCGGATGCTCACCGGTGATGGGAAGAAGACATTGTCGAACTTTCCATCACCGGGGAGATTTCGATTTTCTTGGCGCACCACACCGGCGGTATCCGCGATGGCATCGCTCCACCCACCTTCAGAGAGCACGCCATAGTAACCATCACAGGGCCACGCACCGCGATGATCAGGATTATGGCCATCGGGGGGAGGAACGAATTGACCGTTGTAGTACAAGCCAGAGTACGGCACCGCAACGCGGCCGATGAGGAAAGCACTTGCTGGTTCATCGAGATTACCGCGAGTGTACCAGCTCCGAATACTGTCCTTTGTGCGCTGAACAGCGCGAGCGTCGAATTGCTCTGCGCGGGGGACAATCGTCTGCTCAACCCGCCAGCCTTCCCGATCAAGCTGGATGGCAAGTTGTGCAAGCTCTTGGGCAAGGGGAGTTGCGATTGTCGAATCTACAACCATCAGCACACGTCCACGGTAGGGTGGTATCGGAACATCGTAACCTGCGCAGGCATAACCAGCAGCGGTAAAGGAAACCGTTTGATTGTTGATGGTCCGCGGAAAGCTATTGACAACAGCGAATTCGTAGAGGATACCATCGGTGATTGTCGTGGAGAATTCGGCAGAATCACTGCCACTCGGGGTAACGACACCGACCCGGTAAAACTGTGGATCGCTCAGCCGCTGGCGCATAAGGACAGTGTCTGGACCTTGGAAGTCGGGATCGCGTTTCCAGCGGAGCGTCACGTGCGGTGGAGTGCTTGAGCGATCAATGATCACACGCAGAGGAATGGCAACTTTACTTGCAGGAGGAACTTGGGCAGGTGCTGCCGCTATCAGCACGATTGAGCTGATTAGCACAATGCATCGGTATCTCATCGCATAACCCTCGTGTGGTTGATAGTGCCCAGTTACTCGGCAAGGAGAATGCCATACCTGCGCTCAGGGGAAAATGCCCAGCATGGAGTATGCTTGCGCGATCTTGTCAATTGCGGAGATAAATGCTGCTGTGCGCATGTCCTTGACCTTGGGGTGCTGGTGCCAGACGTCCATGATTTCGTGGTAGGCGCTGACCATTGTTTCCTCAAGGCCAGAGTTGACCAGGTCTTCTTCCTCTGGGCCGCGGATGATAAGTTTACGTTCGACTTCGCCGAGGGATTGACCTGTGAGTTTTTCGATCGTTGCGATGATGCGGGAGTTCATCTGCTCTTCGAAGCGCTTATCCATCAGCCCGAAGCGAACGTGCGAGAGATTCTTGAGCCACTCAAAATAGCTGACGATCACTCCGCCAGCATTGAGGTACATATCGGGGATGATGAAAATACCGCGCTGGATCAGAATGTCTTCCGCATATGCAGTTGTCGGGCCGTTGGCACCTTCGGCGATGATTTTCGCTTGGATGCGGTCAGCATTGCCGATGTGAATCTGGGATTCGAGCGCAGCAGGAACCAAGATGTCGCATGGATATTCGAGGACGCTACTACCATCTTTGATGGTCTTGGCTTTGGGAAAGCCAGTGATGCTGCCTGTTTGACGGCGGTATTCAGCAAGCTCACGAACGTCAATGCCTTTGGGATTCCAGACGGCACCATCCCACTCGATGATTCCCGTGATCGTAGCGCCACCTTCCTGGAGAAAAAGCGCTGCGTGAAAGCCGACGTTGCCGAAACCTTGCACGATGACGCGTTTATCACTCAGCCCTGGCGTGATGCCCAATCGCATCGTCAGCTCTCGATCGTTGAGTGCTTCGCGAACGCCGAAGTACACCCCGCGTCCGGTTGCCTCTGTTCTTCCGCGCACACCGCCTTGACCAACCGGTTTGCCCGTCACGCAGCCGAGCGCGTTGATGTCATCGGGGCGGTAGGACATGTAGGTATCAGCGATCCACGCCATTTCACGTTGTCCGGAACCGTAGTCCGGCGCTGGGACGTCAATCGAAGCGCCGATGCAGTTTTTGTGGATCAGCTCGACGGTGTAACGTCTCGTGATCCGCTCGAGCTCTTCGACCGTGAGCTTGCGTGGATCAACCTTGATGGCGCCTTTGCCACCGCCGAAGGGCACGTTAACGACCGCGCACTTGTAGGTCATCAGTGCTGCAAGCGCCATCACTTCGTACACGTCGGCATCTTCGCTGTAGCGGATACCGCCTTTGCATGGAAGTTTGTGCTGTGAGTGTTCTGCGCGCCAGGCAGTGATCACCTTGATTTCACCACCGACGCGAGCAGGGAACTTCACTTCCAAGATTGTATTGCATGCGCGGATTTGGTCGAGGATACCTTTGTTGTGCTTCGTGTGCGCGGCAGCACGGTCGAAGTATGTGTTGACCGACTCATAAAAACGCGCCCCCATCGTTTCCTTCGTCGGTGGGGGCGGTGCCGCAGTGCGCTTAGAATTGCGAGCGTTCGATTTCTTGACAGCAGAAGAGGGCATGGTGGAAACTGCGGTGTGGAACTTGCTTGTGCCTGGCTGAACGTGTCCAGACATGCGCAAAAATAGTGGGACATCTCCGGAAACGAATGCGGCGAGCATTTGAATGCTCGCCGCAAAGAGACACGAACGTCGTCCTGCGTGTTAGAGGTTGCCCCGGAGCGCTTGCTCGCGTTCGATTGCTTCGAAGAGTGCCTTGAAGTTCCCTTTGCCGAATGAACGCGCTCCTTTCCGCTGGATGATCTCGAAAAAGAGCGTTGGCCGATCCTGCACTGGCTTGGTGAAGATTTGGAGCAGGTAACCTTCGTCGTCGCGGTCAACGAGGATGTTCAAGTCGCGCAGTACTGCGACATCCTCGTCAATTGAGCCGACACGATCGAGCAGGTCATCGTAGTATGTCGCTGGTACGCGGAGGAATTCGACACCACGCTTGCGCAGCTCACTGACAGTGAAGACGATGTCATCGGTTGCGAGTGCAACGTGCTGGACGCCTGGGCCGTGGTAGTACTCGAGGAATTCGTCAATCTGCGATTTCCTCCGCCCTTGCGCCGGTTCGTTGATCGGGAACTTGACGTAGCCAGTGCCATTGGAAACAACTTTGCTCATCAGCGCAGAATACTCGGTCGAGATGTCTTTGTCGTCGAAGGTGATGAGCAGCTTGAAACCGAGAACGTCCTCGTAGAACTTGACCCACTCGTTCATCTTGCCAAGCTCGACGTTCCCTACACAGTGGTCAACGTACTTGAGTCCGATCGGCGGTGGGTTGTAGGTCGTCTCTACTGGCATGTAGCCTGGCATGAAGACGCCACGGTAGTTTTTCCGTTCGACGAAGGTGTGGACCGTATCGCCGTAGGTCTTGATCGTCGCGACGACAACTTCGCCGTGCTCATCGCGGAGAACGGTTGGCTCTTGAACGCTTATCGCGCCGCGCTTAGTTGTCTCTTCCCAGGATTTCCGGGCATCCTCGACCCAGAGAGCGAGCACCTTGACGCCATCGCCGTGGGTGGAAATGTGGTCAGCTATTGGATTGTTCGGATGGTACGGCGTGGTGAGCACAAAGCGAATCTTGCCTTGTTGGAGCACGTAGCTGGCACGGTCGCGGACACCAGTTTCCAAGCCTGCGTAGGCAGTCAGTTGAAAGCCGAAGGCGGTACGGTAGAAGTATGCCGCTTGTTTTGCATTCCCGACGTAGAACTCGATGTGGTCGGTGCCGAGTATCGGCAGAAAGTCTTCCTCGACGGTTGCGGTGGGCTTTTCCAGTTCGATCATGGCTGGCACTGGAGATAGTGGAACTCAACACACCTGCGAAATTACACCTGCGTAAAATCTACCGCGAGCAGCGCATGATTCCTGCTGTAACTTGCATGTTCGTATTCACACGAAAATCCAAGTGACAATGAGCCAACGCCAGCTCGAACGTTCCATTCTCATTGTGGCGTACCACTTCCCTCCAATTGCTGCTGCAGCGTGTTTGCGGGCGGCGCACGTCGCGGCATTGCTTGCCGAGCGCGAGTGGAATGTCTGCGTTCTCCATGCTGCGCCTGGCCGCGATGATCCGACCGACGCTGCATGGGCTGCGGAGCTCGAAGAATGCGGCATTGAGCGTGTTGCGATCGAACCAGTTGCGGTGCCATCGCTGGCGCGACATTCCATGCTGCGGGTGTGGTTGATGCACGGAGTACGCAGTCCGTTCCGTGCAGCAAGCGATTACTATGCTCGATGGGAGCAGCAGGTGCTCATCGCTGCAGAGCAACGCGCTCGCCAGAAACCGTTCAACCTTGTGCTTGGAATCGCGCCACCTTTGAGCGTCGCACATGCAGCGGAGGTAATCGCGCGCAGGCTGGGTGTGCCGTTTGCACTCGATCTGGGCGAACGGCTCGACCTTCTGGCTCACCGAGCACCGTCCTATGCTGGGCGCTCGCAGGAGAGCACACTTGGATACCTCCTCCGCAAGGCGTTCTATGTGACGGTTACCAGTCGCCGTGAGAAAGAGCAGCTCCTTCGTCGGTTCGACGTTCTCACCCACGACGAAGTCGGGATCTTACCGCACCGCGGCCAGCTACCCGCGCCGAATGCGTATGGGGATGGTGGGCGGAGACTCGTTCTGGTCGCCGATGAGATAGCCACTGCACTTGTGCGACCACTTCTGGCAACGGTGCGTAATCAGCAGACGCTCAAGCTCAGCATCGTCGGGCGCGCCCCGAAATCACTCGGAAAACTTCTCAGCTCATGGCAACTTGGCGAGCACGTCCGCCACGTCAGCGGGCTAACGTCGAGCTACCTCGATGAATGGATCGCCTCAAGTGATGGCGCACTTGCGCTGGCAACACGATGGTGCACGACACCAAGCAGCGTCATCGAGCGGATTGTTGGTGCAGGGCTGCCGCTGCTTGCTATCGGTGAACTTGCACCAGCGATGGTAGCAGACTTGCCCAACGAACGTATCTGCATCACACAGAAGATTACAACACCCGCAGTTCGGAGCGCACTCTCTCGGCTTTTGGAAATGCAACGAGGAGAACCGCGTCAGCAGGATGAATCCTTCGAACGCGAATTCTCCCGTCGGCTCGGAATGGTGATGAAACTTTAGGGGGAGACTCCTTCGGCGACAATGTCGCTTATGAGCACGAGTGCATCAGCGGATCCAAGTGGCTCGATAATCGTCTGAGACGTTGCAGGGTGTCTGCTGCGAAAGGGACCAAAGACACTGCATCCAATCGCAATGCGCGTTTCCTTACCCTCATGCTCGACGGCGATCCGCAGCGATCGCGAGGGCTCGTAGCGGATCGTATCAGTTTGGACAAGCAGCGTGCTCCCATCTCCGATGCGTGTGCCGGTGCGATCGAGGATGAGCGTGATGCCTCCGTCTCCGTTGGTGGAAAGGTTATGCTCTGTCGTTCGCATGCGGATGCGGATACCCTCGAGTGCTCCACTACCGCTCAAGACCATTGCCATTCGAAACTGCGTGTGTGAAGGTTCTGCAAGCACAACCCGCGGTGTGCCACGAATGCGGATGCTCTGCGAATTTTCTTTGACGACCGCAGCGCGCACTCCCCGATACCATACACGGAGCGGTACGGTCGTATCCTCGTTGAGCCAGAAGCGAAAAGGATCGGACGTCCCAAGCTGCCAAACCGCAATCGGTGTCGCCAGTGTAAGGAGGAAGAGCACAGCTGCCATCACTGAACCGCTCGATTGTATCTGAGCTGACTGGGACGGAAGATCTCTTCGGCAATGCCAATGCTAATGCCGAGGTACGCGATGTCAAAGCCCAAAATGGTTGCATCCACGACATCCCGAATGGTTCCTCGATTGACTGTGAAGCCTGCACTGGAGATGTAGCCAACCGAAATGCCCACTGGGAGCCATTCGAGTGCAGCAACACGCAGGGTCGCAGCAACCTGCCACATCGAGTGGGGGAAGTAGGAATACATCGCAAACGACTCTAACGCAAGACGGCTGTCGCCAAATGGCAGCCAATACCCAACGCGTAGTGGAAGCACGCCATAGCCGAATCCAATTGCGTCCCGAAGTGTTTGCTTCTGACGGAAGGCGTAGACAACGTTGAACAGGTCCACTCCTGCACAGATGCGGTTGTCTGCGATCGGGAGAGCGATTGTCGTCGGGGCGACTTGCAGTTGGAGGCCAACGCTCGGTTGTTGCGAGTTCGGCGGGCTCCCGCTCAAGAGCAAAAACGTCGTTATGCGGAGTGCTCCAATGTTCCAGGACGAATGCTCATGTTCGTCCCACTGGCGACGCAGCTCGCGTGGATGGTTGAGAAAATCCAGTACGGAGGTGCCCAAACCCAAATAGGGCTGGACAAGGCTCTGCTGCTCGATGCTGCGGGCGATGAGCAATCCAGCATAGGAGCGAATGTTCAATCCGCCGATCGAGCCAATATCAAGTGAGCCTGCGAGATTGAGATACTGCGAAGGAAGAAAGCCAAAGCCTGCTGCCGCAGTAACTGCGACGTACGGAATTTCTTCGCGGAGGTAAAAACGCTTCCGAACGTACAGCGGAAACGCACCGACGACGGCTCGTTTGTTGTCGGCTTCGAGCTGGAAAATCTCACCAAGCGATGTTCCTACCGACCACGTTGGTGCATCGTCGAACCAGTAGAGCGGCATTTCCAGAATGCCGAAGCGGTAGAGGCTGCCTGTGAACAGCGCAGACTTCGGGCGAATCTGGGAGCTGAACGCTTCGTTCGGATCGAGGTAGATACCGAAGATTCCGCCACCGATGCCACGGTCGCTCGGTGCTGTCGCCAGCAATCCGACTGTTTCGAACACCCCGAAACGGATGAAATTCGGATAGTGCCGCTCCACTGTTGAGTCGTATTGCTCAACTCGGCGCGTTGCCGTGATCGTTCGGTCGGATGGGTAGATGATGCCGCGCTGGCCGGGTGCATTCCGATACTCAATCTGATGCGTAGTGTCCCGTGTTGTGATCGTATACGTGTCTTGTTCTGTTCGAGTGAGAATTGCACGCAGGGAGAGCGTCGAACACCCTTGGATAGAGAGTACTGCAATGGGTAAAGCAACCAGCACGAGTACCCGCTGCGTCATCAGCTGTTCTGGGGAAAGTCAACAATGCTGGGCAAAAATAGCAGGAGGCATCAAACGTGCTGCTCAATGCCGTGGAGCGGCAGCACAAGCGCAAACAAACAAGCAAAACCGATCAGCCCTGCTGCAACGTAGGGCATTTCGTGGCGAACGCCGTACAGCCCCATCCCGACAATCGGACCTACGATGCGCGCAAGTGATGCTGCTGATTGTGATAGACCCAAGACTGAACCTTGTGAGTTATCATCTGCCGACAGAGAGAGCAGTGCATTCAGTGTCGGCGTGACGAGGGCGGAGCCAACGGCAATTCCTCCCAGCGTAGCAACGACTGGTGCGCTCGATGGCATCCACGGCAACGCGAGCATCCCGATGGCGAAGAGCACTAACCCTATGCTGAGCAGTTTTTTCTCACCGAAGGTTTTGACGAGTTTTCCAATCGCGCCGCCTTGTATTGCCGAGCCGATAAGGCCAGTGAGTGCAAAGACACCGCCGATCGCATCCTCACGCCAACCAAATCGTTCGTTGGCAAAGAGCGCAAACGTGATTTGCATCATCACGAAGGCAAACCAGTACGCGAAACTGAGCAGGACCAGCCGGCTTTGCTGCGGATGCGTAATTGTAGCTCGGACTGTTGCGCCAAAGGAGGGGCGTTGGGCGAACGCATGGCGCTGCGGTTCCGGAAGGCGAATCCATGCCAGTAGGGCATTGAGCAAACTCAGCACGCTGGGGACGTACCCGACCGCAGCGATCCCGAATTGCGCTTTCAAAAAGCCACCGAGCGCAGGACCAATGATGAACCCAAGCCCAAAGGCTGCGCCAATCAGTCCGAGTGATCGCGCACGATCAGCGCCGCTGGTGGTATCGGCGATGTACGCTTGAGCGACGCTGATGTTCGACGCGCCAATCCCATTGAGCATCCGCGAAGCGATCAAGATGGCAAGCGTTCGGGCATTTGCGAAGAGTGCATAGCCGGCTGCGTTGATCACAATGCACGTCAGCAGGATCGGGCGGCGCCCGAGCCGATCGCTCCACCGGCCGAGAATCGGCGACCACAGGAGCGTCATTACCGAAAAGCTTGCAGCAATAAATCCGATTTCGAGCTGGCTTGCGCCGAGGTCACGTGCGTAGAGCGGAAACACTGGCAGGATGATGCCAAAACCGATCAAATCGAGCAGAACCGTGAGGAAGAGTATCGCAAGCGGAGAGTTCATTGAACGACAGTCGTCAGTAACAACGATGCGAAACTATGAACGCAAAACGCCCGCCGGAGGGGCGAGCGTTCCGCATGGTGCGTACCCGTAGAGAACTGTTGCCGTGCTTATCCGCGGAGCAGTTGGAGGAAGGTTTGCGGTGTTTGGTTCGCCTGTGCAAGCGAAATGATCGACGCTTGTTGGAGAAATTGCGAGCGGATAAGCTCGAGTTGCTCTTTAGCAACGTCTGCATCCTCGATGCGCGAGATGGCTGCGTTGTAGTTCGTGATTTGCGACTTGAGCGCATCCTCCTGCGAGGTGAGCCGATTGGCGATGCCACCCAGATACGATGCAACTTTGCTGACGTTGGTCAGTGCAATCGAGATACTGGTCAGCGTTGTCTGGATTACTGAAAAGTCGAAAATTCCAAGATTGGTGGCTGAAACGTCGTTGAGCGAAGCCAAGCTCAAGCCCGTCACCCCGGCAAAATTGAGCGAGACGAGTCGTAGATCGAAGTTGTTCGAGGGGATGTTGAGTTCGGGGTTGCTCGTCGAAAGATCAATGCCGAGCGTCAGGAGTGTGTTGTCGGCGCGCGAGCCAATGACAAAGCTCGCTGTGAAGGTGCCATCGAGCAGCTGTCGCCCGGCAAAGACAGTTGAGTCTACGATTGTTTGGATCTGCTGGGCGAAGCGATACGCTGCTTTTGCAAGCGCGACTTTTTCATCAGTCCCCATTGCCCCGGAGGCGGCCGAAGCCACCGCTTCCTTGATCTGCATGATCAGGTTCGTGATGTTGTCGAGCCCGTCTTGGGCGATGTTGGTGACGTTCGTTGCATCGCCGACGGCATTGAGTGCAGCCTTGAGCGAGCTATTCCGTTCGCCGAGTGAACGGACGGTAATGTAGCCCGCAACGTCATCGGCAGCAGAGTTGATCCGTTTGCCCGTCGAGAGTCGAAGCTGGCGGAGCGCGATGCTGCGATTCGCAGTATCGAGGGCATTGTAGGCGTTTTCCGCCGCAGTGTTGGTGCGGATCCGCGCACCGTTGGTGATTGCAGAAGGCATTGTACCTCCGTGTATGGTGTTCTGCGTTCATCCTTGATTGCACGCCTTCGTGCGTTCCGTGATCGCTGGGAAGGGTGCATGGTGAGCGATTGCTCGGATGCATGTATCGGCAACGCTACCAAAAAACTTTAGCCGGGCAGAGTGGATGCTCTAATTTTGCACCTGAAAGACACAACATCCGTGCCACTGTGCATGCAGTTATCGAGCATCGCGGGCAGCGCTGGTCGGTCGAGCTGGAGCAGCCGACCAGCATAACGTTGCCGTTACGGAGAAATTCCAGCAATCGGCGTGCCTATTTCCTCCCATCATCCCGAATTGCTCCGATTCGCATGCAGAACTTCATCGGGTCCCGTGCCGAGGGCGGGACGGTCAACTGCGATCAGGTTGTGCTCTCCCCCCACGGCAACGGCACCCACACGGAATGCCTCCGGCATGTTGCCGATGTCCCATTCTGGATTGCTGATGCGCCGCGATCCTTTCTCGTGCTCGGTCAATTGCTCACGGTTCAACCGACGCCTGAAGGTGCGATCACTGCATTTCACCTGGCAACACTTGGGCAGGTGGAGGGACTTTCTGCAGCAATACTCCGCACGCTACCGAACGATCCTACAAAAGCCGAGCGGGATTGGTCCGGGACCAATCCACCGTACCTTTCCGAAGATGCAGCGCAGCTGCTCGTCGAACGTGGAATTGAACACCTGCTCACTGATTTGCCCTCGATTGACCCTGAGTCCGATGGCGGAGCACTCCGCGCACACCGGGCATTCTGGGGGATACCCACAGCACCACGAGTGCAGGCAACGATTACGGAACTCTGCTACATCCCAGATGCACTTGCCGATGGGTTCTACCTTGTTCAACTTGGCATTCTCCCGCTCGAGAGCGATGCATCGCCTTCGCACGTTGTGTTGTACCCTGCTCGGCACGTGTAACTGATGGGTACCTGCGCCAAGGACTTGGTTGGTCTCTCGGCTCCTGTGATCCTTGCGTCGAGCTCGCCACGCAGGAAGCAGCTCCTTGGCATGCTGGGCATCGAGGCTACGATTATCCCTGCATCACTTGATGAAGAACGGTTCGAGCAGATGCCACCCAGGCGCATGGTGGAAGAGTTAGCATTTCGCAAGGCCCTGGCGGCGCAGACGCACGTCCCTGATGCGATCATCATCGGTGCTGATACCACCGTTGTCCTCGATGAAACCATGCTGAGCAAACCCCACGATGCCGAACATGCGTGCGCGATGCTCCGAACCTTGAGTGGGCGTACACACACCGTCATCACTGGTGTTGCAGTGCTCTGGGGAGCATTCCGGCTCGTTGATAGCCGGAGCACACGTGTTACCTTCCGCTCGCTGAGCGAGGAGGAGATCAGAACCTATGTTGCCACTGGCTCACCGCTTGACAAGGCAGGAGGGTACGGCATCCAGGATGACTGTGGCGCTGTGTTCGTTGAGTCCATCGAAGGATGCTACTACACTGTTGTCGGGCTGCCGGTGGAGTTGCTCTATCGAATGCTGCGGCTCGTGACTCAGTGCAAGTGATGACACGTTCTGCGATGGCATTTCTTTTTGTCGGGCTTCTGACGGGTTTTAGCGCGGGCCTCTTCGGAATCGGTGGTGCACTCATTGGTACGCCACTGCTCCGCATCATCGGTCAGCTCCCTCCACTGCTGGCATTGGCAACGCCGCTGCCAGTGGCAATTCCTTCTGCGGTCAGTGGTGCACTTGCCTATTGGCGGCGCGGCTTGGTTGATCGCGTTCTTGCAGGGAGGACGCTCCGTATCGCAGTACCAATGACAATTCTCGGATCGGCCCTCACCCACTGGACACCTGGGACCGTTCTGATGGTCATCACTGCACTCGTCCTGGTCTACGTTGCAGTTTCGATGATTCGTCGGGAAAGTGCAACGGGGGGCGGCGACGTGCCAGCCAGCAGTGTCCGTGTAACAATCGCAGCAGGAATTGCTGGATTTGCAGCAGGGTTTCTGGCAATTGGGGGTGGCATTGTGCTGGTTCCTGTGTACGTACGGTGGCTGGGTGTCCCGATGCATCGCGCGCTTGCAACCTCACTGGTCTGTGTCGCAGCGATGGCAATTCCCGGCACGCTTGTCCATGCGATGCTGGGTCACATTGCGTGGGATGCTGCAGGACTTGTTGCACTGACGGCAATTCCTGCATCGTGGCTTGGCGCTCGCCTTGCACTGCGGCTGTCGGGGCGGACACTCGAGCTCAGCTACGGCATCCTCCTTGCTGCATTCGGCCTGTGGTTCCTTGTGCGAAGTTTAGCCACGCAGTAGCCGCTTGCGCACGATGACGTAGAATGGAAGCGCAACGATGGCGATGAAAACCAGCTTCGCGATCGAGATACTCAACCACCAGATGTTCCAGAGAACCCAGAGCAACACGCTCACAGCTGCATACGCAAGTACGATCGCGAGCACAACAGCGAGAAGTCCTTTCATTGCATTGT